>NZ_CVTO01000094.1:43998-94484 GCF_900004715.1 Pseudomonas sp. 24 E 13 | reverse complement strand
TTGCCCACGGATTCAAGCCTGCGTTCGGCCAGCGTGGTTTAACGGGGCGCCTAAGATCAAGATCAAAAGCCAGATCAAGGGCGACTCGCTTCGCATCGTGGTTAGCGTTGGGTGCTACCGCGTTGTGTCGATACCTATGGCTGTCAGGTGCCCGCGGGGGCATCCGGCACGTGCGGCAGCGGCGTACCCTTGGGCCATAGCATCCAGATCTGTCCCTGCTGCTTCATGTTCCCCGCCAACTCGCCTGCTGCTTCGCCTGTGCCCCAGAACAAATCTGCGCGTACTTCTCCGGTGATGGCGCCGCCGGTGTCTTGGGCTGCGACGGGTCTGGCGATCGGTGAGCCGTCGGGTTTGGTGGTGGACAGCCACAACAGACTCCCCAGCGGAATCACCTTGCGGTCAACCGCTACGCTGTATCCTGCTGTCAAGGGCACGTTCAGCGAGCCGCGCGGCCCTTCATTGCTGTCGGGGCGGGCGCTGAAGAACACGTAGCTGGGGTTGCTCGCCAGCAGTTCGGGGATGCGTTGCGGGTGCGCCTTGGCCCAGGCGCTGATGGCGGCCATGCTCACGTCTTCCTTTTTCAGCTCGCCCTGCTCGACCAGCCAGCGACCGATAGGGCGATAGGGATAGCCGTTCTGGTCGGCATAACCCACGCGCAGTTGACGACCATCGGCCAGTTGAATACGCCCGGAGCCCTGGATCTGCAGGAACTGCAGGTCCATCGGGTCGGTCAGCCAGGCGATCGGCTTGGCGCTCGAGCCTTGGCCGTTGAGGGTGCCGGCATCGTCATATGGCTTGAGCACGCGGCCCTCCAGGCGACCGCGCAGGCGTTTGCCCTTGAGTTCCGGGTAGATGGCTTCCAGGTTGACGATAATCAGGTCGTCCGGCACGCCATACACCGGCACATGGGCGGTGGCGGTTTCGGTGAGGCTGCCGGGGTAGACCGGCTCGTAGTAGCCGGTGATCAGGCCGTTCGGCGTGTTGTCGGCTGAACGCAGGCCAAATACATCCAGGCGCTCCTTGAGGAACCCGCGAACCGCCACGGCATCGCCCGGCACGCTCGCTGCGGCTGCGCAAGTCGCACCCCAGACCGGGTCGGCCTTGAGGCGCTGGCAGGCACTGCGCCAGGATTCGAAACCCGCCAGCAGATCGCTGTCGGAAACAGACGGCAGCGCCTCCCACGGCGCGCTCACGTAAGTGGCGACGGCATGGGGTTTGGCGGCTTCTTCTTTGGCGGGCTCTTTGCCCGCGTCCTTGCCCAGGTCGCAGCCGGCCAGCAGCGCGATCATCGGCAGAGCCCACGCCAGGCGGCTCCAGGGTTTCCAATTGTCATTCATGCACGTAATTCCTGAAGCGATTGCCCGGGCTTTATCGCGTTGGGCAACCCTTATTATTAATAGGGCTATTGGTCTTTGCGGACGAGGCGGGGATACTGGCCGCCGTTTCCCGTGACCCTGAGCCACCATGACTTTTAAACATATGACGGTTGTAGTGCTGGCCTGCCTGGCCTTGTCCGCCTGCGGCGGTGTTGACCCCAATTCGCCCCTGGGCCAGCGCAAGGCGATCTTCAAGCAGATGCTCAAGACCAGCGAAGACCTGGGTGGCATGTTGCGCGGGCGTATCCCGTTCGACGGCGCCCGGTTTGCCGACGGCGCGGTCAAGCTGGACGTGTTGGCCCATGAACCCTGGCAGCACTTCCCGAGCGTACGTGAAGACGACCACACCAGTGCCAGGGACGAAGTGTGGCAAAAGCAGGCGCAATTCCAGCAACTGGCTCGCGACCTTGAAGCGGCCACCGGTGAATTGGTGACCGCAAGCCGCGTCCAGCCCTATAAGGCCGGCAGCCTTCAACCTGCGGTGCAGAAAGTCGAAGATGCCTGCAGCGCTTGCCATAAGCAGTTCCGGGACCATTGAGCGGTTTTACTGGTCGAGTTCTTCCACCGCATCCTGCAACTCTTTGCGCGATTCGGCGAGCTTGTCCTTGCGCTTGTTGATCTTGTCCGCATCGCCTTTTTTCATGGCCTTGTCGAGGTCGGCTTGACGGCGGCTGACTTCGTGCTTGGCATCGAGCACCTTGTTTTCGCGCTCTTTCTTCAGCGATGCGTCAGTGCAGTTGGCGGTGACCTCGCTCAGGGCTTTTTCCAGCCCGGCCTGTTGGGCGCTGTTGCCATGGGCCTTGGCCTGTTCGATCTGGGTACTGATGGCTTGGCGCTTGGCGGCGCAGCCTGTCAGTTGGGGGGCTTCGTCGGCGGCCAGCAGCGGCGTGGTCGTGAAGCTTGCGAAGGTGAGTAACGCAAGAGGGGCAAGAAATTTCATATAAGGGCTCCAAGGTAGCAATCAGAGGGCCGGGCCGGTTTCAAAAACCGTCTATGCCGGCGCCATGTAATATTTCAGCCAATGCTTGTACCTGCGGGTCGCGGAAAAAAGCGCTCAGTTGCGCTGCGCGTCCCGGGCCGATGCCGTCAGAGGCCAGCCAGGCTTGGGTGTCTTTGGCGACCAGCGTATGCCAGTCGCCCTGCAGGTTGTTGCGCGCCGCGGGCGGCACCCCCAATGCTTTGAGCCATTGTGCAAAAGGCCGTTTGCGGGCGCTGTGAATACTGTCGAGCACCCGCGTACGGGTGCGTTCGCCGAAGCCATCAATGTTAGCAAGCTCTGCCGCATCCAGGGTCAACCAATCGAGAAAGCCTGCGATTAGACCGGCCTGGATCAATACGTTCCAGGTCTCACGCCCCATATGGGGCAAGGCCAGGCCCTGGTTGCTGCTCAGCCAGGTGAGGCGCGAGAGCAGTTGCTCCTCGCAACCCGGGTCCAGTTGCCAGCAACTCAAGGCATGAAAGTCGCGAGTATCGGGCACCGGCACTTCCACCCGGGTCTTGTTACGCAGGACCACCTCATCGAGCCGGGGAATGACCTGGCCGGCCAGGCTGATGGACACTTGGTCGCCGGGACGGATGTCCAGGTTCTGCCAGTTTTTCAGCGAGCCTGCGCTGACCCGCCTGATTTGCCGATCATCCAGCCACACGGGGTCCAGTTCGAGAATCGGTGTGATACGCCCGGTACGCCCGATCCTGAACTGCACCTTGCGCACCAGCGCCAACGCCTTGCTCACCGGGTACTTCCAGGCCACGGCCCAGTAGGGTGCGCTGGCTTTCCAGCGTTTGGCCGGCGCGCGCGCCGCCTGATGCAACACCACGCCATCGCTGGCGAACGGCAGCGGATGGTTGTACCAATGCAGACGCCAACGCGCGGCATCGCTGATGCTGGCGATGGACTGGCTATACCGCTGGCTGTCGGTAAACCCCCACCGCGCCAGCGTGGCCAGGCGCTCGGTGAAGCTGGCCGGGCCCTCGGGCCAGGCCCACACGAACAGCCCGATCCCGCCTGCCTCGGTGTCGCTCAATTGCCGTCGGTTCATCAAGCCAGCCACTTTACTGCGCGCGTTGAGCCCGCCCTGTGCGGACTGTACGTGGTCGTCGAGGCGCCAGTAGAGCTCGCCTTGCAGTACCGCATCGACCGGCTCCGACAGTTGCTGGACGATACCCGGGATTCTGCGGGCGCCAGCGGACCAATCGTGACCGAGCAGGCCGTCGCCGCGGCTGATGAGTTGGTGCAAGCGGCCTTTGCGATACACCAGGGTCACGGCGACGCCGTCGACCTTGGGTTGAATCCAGACCTCCTGTCGGGTGCTGAGCCAATCACCCACTTCGGATGCGTCCAACAGCTTCTCCAGCCCGGTATGGGCGACCGGATGGCGGACTGTGCCACGAGCGCTTGCCAGCGGATTGTCAGCCCTGGGTGTGGGTTGCAGCGCGCATTTGCGCCAATGGGCCAGGCGACGCCGGGCCTGGTCGTACAGTTCATCGCTGATGGGGGATTGACCCTGTCGGTGGTAGGCGTCATCCCATTGGCTGACCTGCCTGGCCAACGTGTCGATTTGCGCTCGGACATCATCGGGGCAGTCTTCGGCCCAGGCCCGGCACGCTAGAAAGCTGATCAGGAAAATCATCAACAGACGCATCGTGAGCATCCTTGCTCGGAAAGGGTGCTCAGCCTAAGTGATCGGCACGGCCACAAAAAAGCCCCGACCGAGCGGGGCTTTTTACCGGGTGTTTCTGCTTGGGTGAACAGGCCGCCCCACGCGTGCGGCGCGTCGTTGTTATGCGTCTCGGCGCCGCGCTTTTGCTGGCCCGCGTCGACTTCGGCCGTGGTTTCAACGATTTTGTTGCAACCTTTGAGAAACGAAAAAGCCCCACCGGGCGAACCCGGCGGGGCTTTGGCGGCCGCGAGCGATTACAGGCCGGCAGCGGTCCGCAGGTCGTTGGCGCGGTCGGTTTTTTCCCAGGTGAAGGTGGTGAAGGTGTCGTCGCCGACCGTCTTCTGCGCAGGGGTACGGCCGAAGTGGCCGTAGGCTGCGGTTTCCTTGTACATCGGGTGCAGCAGGTCGAGCATGGTGGTGATCGCGTAAGGGCGCAGGTCGAAAATCTCACGCACCAACTTGACGATCTTGTCATCGCTGATCTTGCCGGTACCGAAGGTATTCAGCGAGATGGACGTCGGCTGGGCTACGCCAATGGCGTAGGACACCTGGATCTCGCAACGCTCGGCCAGGCCTGCGGCGACGATGTTCTTGGCCACGTAGCGACCGGCGTAGGCGGCGGAACGGTCAACCTTGGAAGGGTCTTTGCCCGAAAATGCACCACCGCCGTGGCGGGCCATGCCGCCGTAGCTGTCGACGATGATCTTGCGACCGGTCAGGCCGCAGTCACCCACCGGGCCACCAATGATGAACTGGCCGGTCGGGTTGATATGGAACTGGGTGTCCTTGGTGAGCAGTTCGGCCGGCAGCACGTGCTTGACGATCAGCTCCATCACGCCTTCGCGCAGGTCTTTGTAGGAAACGTCCGGGTTGTGCTGGGTGGACAGTACGACGGCGTCGATACCGACCACTTTGCCGCCGTCGTAGCGGCAGGTGACCTGGGACTTGGCGTCCGGGCGCAGCCATGGCAACAGCCCGGATTTGCGCGCTTCGGCCTGGCGCTGCACCAACTGGTGGGAGAAGGTGATAGGCGCAGGCATCAGCACGTCGGTTTCATTGCTGGCGTAGCCGAACATCAGGCCCTGGTCGCCGGCGCCCTGATCTTCAGGCTTGGCGCGGTCGACGCCCTGGTTGATGTCGGGGGACTGCTTGCCGATGATGTTCATCACGCCGCAGGTTGCGCCGTCAAAGCCCACGTCGGAGCTGGTGTAGCCGATGTCGGTGATCACGTCGCGCACGATCTGTTCCAGATCGACCCAGGCCGTGGTGGTGACTTCGCCGGCGATGATCGCCACGCCCGTTTTCACCAGAGTCTCGCACGCCACACGGGCGAACTTGTCTTCAGCAATGATGGCGTCCAGCACCGCGTCAGAAATCTGGTCGGCGATTTTGTCCGGATGCCCTTCAGACACGGACTCGGAGGTGAAAAGGGAGTATTCGCTCATCTCGATGTTTTCCTGATATTTACCGATGGTGAGTGTCGCCAGCCGGTCGCTGAAAATGGCGGACCTGAATCTGGAAACCATTACGTAAACCTACATAGAGGCTTTCCCCGGGAACGAGTCCCGCAGCGGTGGCCCAACGGGCCAGATCGTCCTGTTCAAAACCCAGCCAGAGATCACCGCAGGCCTCCTTGGCCCAATTCTGGTTGTGGCTGCATAAATCCGTCACCAGCAGGCTACCGCCGGGGTGCAACAGCCCGGCCATTTGCCTGAGCGCATCGGCCGGGGCGGCGAAATGGTGCAAGACCATGTTCAGCACCACGCAATCGGCCTGCAGGCGGGTGTCACTCAGGGCGTCGGCCAGTTGCAGGCTGACATTGGCCAACGCTTCGCGCTCACACAACTGGCGGGCCAGTTCGAGCATCGCCGGGCTGTTGTCCAGTGCCGTCACCTGCCCGAAGCGTCGCGCCAGGTCCGGCAGAAAACCGCCGTCGCCAGGGCCCACTTCCAAGGCCGTGGCCTTATCACTGAAGCTCAGCTTGTCCAACAGCGCCAGTACGCTTTCGCGGTACTGGGGCAAGCCGGCGATCAGGTCCTGCTGGGCGCGAAACTTGTCGGCGACCCGGGAGAAAAAGTCCTGGCTGGCGGCAGCACGTTGCCCATGCACCTGGGCGATCCGCGCTTGCACAGCGCCGGGCAGGCCCAGGTTGTCGACTTCTTCGAGCAGCGCCGCGTGCAATTTGCCGCCGAGCAACTCGGTGTGGGGCAGGGCGCGGCGGTAAAAAATCGCATTGCCTTCGCGGCGAGTGGCCACCAGGTCGGCCTGGGCCAGTACCTTCAAATGATGGCTCATGCCGGACTGGCCGATGGCGAAGATCTGCGCCAGTTCCAGTACCCCGAATGAATCATTGGCCAGTGCGCGCAATACGTTCAAGCGCAACGGATCACCCGCAGCCTTGCAAAGGGCTGCCAGTTCATCGCTGTCGGCGGGAAGCAGGGAGGGCACGGGTAGGTTCATAAGGCCAGCAGTCTAGAGACGGGTGGTACTCGCCGCAAGGCCAATATCAAAAAGTTTTGATATTGATCGATAAGTGGCGGTTATAAGCAGCCGCTATTGCCTTTAGACGAACCCGCAGCGCAATTGTGCAAGGGATCGGCGCGCAAACCGCGGGAAAAACCTGCTCAAGTGACTATCTGTCATTGCCCGCAGGCGGTGGCTGAGGGAAAATGCCGGTCCTTTTTTCCGTTTCCTTATTCAAGCCCCCAGGAGATCAGCGATGCCCAGCCGTCGTGAGCGTGCCAACGCCATTCGTGCCCTCAGCATGGATGCCGTGCAAAAAGCCAACAGCGGCCATCCCGGTGCCCCGATGGGCATGGCGGATATCGCCGAGGTACTTTGGCGTGACTACCTGAAACACAACCCGAGCAATCCATCGTTCGCCGACCGTGACCGCTTCGTGCTGTCCAACGGCCATGGCTCGATGTTGATCTATTCGCTGCTGCACCTGACCGGCTATGACGTCACCATCGACGACCTCAAAAGCTTCCGTCAACTGCACAGCCGCACCCCCGGCCACCCTGAATTCGGCTACACCCCAGGCGTCGAGACCACCACTGGTCCCCTGGGCCAGGGCCTGGCCAACGCTGTCGGCTTCGCGCTGGCTGAAAAAGTCCTGGGCGCGCAGTTCAACCGCCCCGGCCATGACATCGTCGACCACCATACCTACGTGTTCCTCGGTGATGGCTGCATGATGGAAGGCATTTCCCACGAAGTCGCCTCCCTGGCCGGCACGCTGGGCCTGGGCAAGCTGATTGCCTTCTACGATGACAACGGCATCTCCATCGACGGCGAAGTCGAAGGCTGGTTCACCGATGACACCCCCAAGCGTTTCGAAGCCTACAACTGGCAGGTAATCCGCAACGTCGACGGCCACGATCCGGAAGAAATCAAGATCGCCATCGACACCGCCCGCAAGAGCGCGCAGCCGACCCTGATCTGCTGCAAGACCACCATCGGTTTCGGTTCGCCGAACAAGCAAGGCAAGGAAGACTGCCACGGCGCCCCACTGGGTGACGCGGAAATCGCCCTGACCCGTGAAGCGCTGAAGTGGACCCACGGCCCGTTTGAAATCCCGGCCGATATCTACGCCGAATGGGATGCCAAGGAAAAAGGCCTGGCCGCCGAAGCCGAGTGGGACCAGCGTTTCGCTGCCTACTCCGCCGAATTCCCGGAGCTGGCCAATGAACTGGTACGTCGCCTGGCCGGTGACCTGCCTGCCGACTTCTCGGAAAAAGCCTCCGCCTACATCGCCGAAGTCGCGGCCAAGGGCGAGACCATCGCCAGCCGTAAAGCCAGCCAGAACACCCTGAACGCCTTCGGCCCGCTGCTGCCCGAGTTCCTCGGCGGTTCGGCCGACCTGGCCGGTTCCAACCTGACCCTGTGGAAAGGCTGCAAAGGCGTGTCGGCTGAAGACGCCAGCGGCAACTACATGTACTACGGCGTACGCGAGTTCGGCATGAGCGCCATCATGAACGGCGTGTCCCTGCACGGTGGCCTGGTGCCTTACGGCGCGACCTTCCTGATGTTCATGGAATACGCCCGTAACGCCGTACGCATGGCCGCGCTGATGAAGAAGCGTGTGATCCATGTGTACACCCACGACTCCATCGGCCTGGGTGAAGACGGCCCGACGCACCAGCCGGTCGAGCAACTGACCAGCCTGCGCACTACGCCGAACCTGGATTGCTGGCGCCCCGCCGACGCGGTGGAATCCGCCGTGGCCTGGAAGCACGCCATCGAGCGCAAGGATGGCCCTTCGGCGCTGATCTTCTCGCGTCAGAACCTGCAACACCAGGTGCGGACCGACGCGCAGATCGCCGACATCAGCCGTGGTGGTTATGTGCTCAAGGACTGCATCGGCGAGCCGGAACTGATCCTGATCTCCACCGGTTCCGAAGTGGGCCTGACCGTCCAGGCCTACGACAAGCTGACCGCGCAAGGTCGCAACGTTCGCGTTGTGTCCATGCCGTGCACCAGCGTGTTCGAAGCCCAGGACGCCGGCTACAAGCAATCGGTACTGCCGTTGCAGGTCAGCGCGCGTATCGCTGTCGAAGCGGCCCACGCTGACTACTGGTACAAGTACGTGGGCCTGGAAGGACGCGTGATCGGCATGACCACCTACGGTGAGTCGGCGCCGGCGCCAGCGTTGTTCGAAGAGTTCGGTTTCACCTTGGAAAACATTCTGGGTCAGGCTGAAGAGCTGCTGGAAGACTAAGGCGCTAACGCGGTGGCCCACTGGCCACCGCCTCTACTGTAGGAGCGAGCTTGCTCGCGAAGATCGTCAACGATAACGCAGCGTTTCTGGTTTAACGCGGCGCTCTCAAGTTCTTCGCGAGCAAGCTCGCTCCTACAGTTTGTGTCGCCCACAATGCGAGAACCCCATGCCCCAACCGCGTCCCTACAAAGTTGCACTCAACGGCTACGGCCGCATTGGTCGTTGCGTCTTGCGTGCGCTGTTCGAGCGAGGGGCGGCGGCCGGGTTTGAAATTGTCGCGATCAACGATCTGGCCGACATGGCCAGCATCGAATACTTGACACGCTTTGACTCCACCCACGGCCGTTTCCCCGGCGAAGTGCGGATCGAAGGTGATTGTCTGCATATTAATGGCAGCTGCGTGCAGGTCTTGCGCAGCGCCACCCCTGAAGGCATCGACTGGAAAGCACTGGGCGTCGACCTGGTGCTGGAATGTTCCGGTGTCTATAACACCCGTGCCGACGGCCAGCGTTTTCTCGACGCCGGCGCACCGCGCGTGCTGTTTTCCCAGCCGATGGCCAGCGAGGCCGACGTGGACGCCACCATCGTCTACGGCATCAACCAGGATTGCCTGACCGGCGCTGAGCTGCTGGTGTCCAATGCCTCGTGCACCACCAACTGCAGCGTGCCGTTGTTGCGCCTGCTGGATCAGGCGATCGGCATCGATTACGTGTCGATCACCACGATTCACTCGGCGATGAACGACCAGCCGGTGATCGACGCCTATCATCATGAAGACCTGCGCCGCACGCGCTCGGCATTCCAGTCGGTGATTCCGGTGTCCACCGGCCTGGCCCGCGGCATCGAGCGACTGTTGCCGGAACTTGCCGGACGAATCCAGGCCAAAGCCGTACGGGTGCCGACGGTGAATGTGTCTTGCCTGGACATCACCCTGCAAACCGTCAGCGACACCGATGCGACGGAGGTCAACCGGATCCTGCGCGACGCCGCCACCCGCGGCCCGCTCAAAGGCCTGCTGGCTTACACCGAGTTGCCGCACGCCAGTTGTGATTTCAACCATGACCCGCATTCGGCCATTGTCGATGCCAGCCAGACCCGCGTTTCCGGCCCGAGGCTGGTGAACATCCTGGCCTGGTTCGACAACGAATGGGGCTTTGCCAACCGCATGCTTGATGTGGCAGAACACTATCTGCACATCGCCGCTAAACAACCTCAACAGTAACTCAGGAACTGCGACCCATGACCGTGTTGAAGATGACCGACCTCGATCTGCAAGGTAAGCGCGTACTGATTCGCGAAGACCTCAACGTCCCAGTCAAGGACGGTGTTGTCACCAGCGATGCGCGAATCCTGGCCTCGCTGCCGACCATCAAGCTGGCCCTGGAAAAAGGCGCGGCCGTGATGGTCTGCTCCCACCTGGGCCGTCCGACCGAAGGCGAGTTTTCCGCCGAAAACAGCCTCAAGCCGGTCGCCGAGTACCTGAGCAAGGCCCTGGGCCGTGACGTGCCGTTGGTCGCAGATTACCTGGGTGGCGTGGACGTGAAAGCCGGCGACATCGTGCTGTTCGAAAACGTGCGCTTCAACAAGGGCGAGAAAAAGAACAGCGACGAACTGGCCCAGCAGTACGCAGCATTGTGCGACGTGTTCGTGATGGACGCCTTTGGCACCGCCCACCGCGCCGAAGGTTCGACCCACGGCGTGGCCAAGTTCGCCAAGGTCGCCGCGGCCGGCCCGCTGCTGGCGGCTGAGCTGGATGCGTTGGGCAAGGCCCTGGGCGCCCCGGCGCAACCGATGGCTGCCATCGTCGCGGGTTCCAAGGTCTCCACCAAGCTGGACGTGCTCAACAGCCTCAGCCAGATCTGCAACCAGTTGATCGTCGGCGGCGGCATTGCCAACACCTTCCTGGCTGCAGCGGGTCACCCGGTGGGCAAGTCCCTGTACGAGCCGGACCTGCTGGACACCGCCCGCGCCATCGCCGCCAAAGTCAGCGTGCCGCTGCCGGTGGACGTGGTGGTCGCCAAGGAATTTGCTGAAAGCGCCGAAGCGACCGTCAAGCTGATCGCTGACGTGGCCGACGACGACATGATCCTGGACATCGGCCCGCAAACCGCAGCCAACTTCGCTGAACTGTTGAAAGCTTCCCAGACCATCCTGTGGAATGGCCCGGTCGGCGTCTTCGAATTCGACCAATTCGGCAATGGCACCAAAGTATTGGCCAAAGCCATTGCTGAAAGCTCCGCATTTTCCATCGCCGGCGGCGGTGACACCCTGGCGGCCATCGATAAATATGGCGTTGCTGATCAGATCTCCTACATTTCTACCGGTGGCGGTGCGTTCCTTGAATTCGTCGAGGGCAAGGTACTGCCGGCCGTGGAAGTGCTGGAAACCCGGGCCAAGGGTTAAGGCGCGCGTGATCAGGAAAAGGAGCGTTCCCATGATCAAGTCGTTGGCACTGGTGATCGCAGCGGGCCTGTTGGCCGGCTGCGGCAGCACGCCGAGTGCGGCGCCCGAGGCGGAAAAGGCCTCGGCACCGCTTAAAAAAAGCTGCTACCAGGCTGACTGGCAAGCCGAGACCATGCCGGTGATCAACAAGCGCATCGGCAACGAACGGCTGGAGAAATACGACTCCGCGCCCAACGGTCAGGAACAGGGTTGCCCATGACGGGTCTGATCCACTAACCCACAGCAACGGCGGCCCCTGGTCGCCCTGCGAGGATTGGCAATGAAAGGCGTTTTCGCCCTGGCAACCCTGGCCTTGTTGGCCGGTTGCAGCAGCATGAGCATGTTCGACAAGGCAGAGCCTGCAGACAAGTGGACCACCTGGACCTGCGACAGCAAGGCCGAGGTCAACTGGCGCTTTGTCAATCAGGACCGCAGCGAGGTGGATGTACGTCTCGGTGGTTCGGACCGGGTCTACCGCCTCAAGCAGGACGTGGCGGCATCGGGCGCGCTGTACAGCGACGGCCAGCTGGCCTTTCACACCAAGGGTGAGGAAGGCCTGGTGTATTGGGTGGCCACGGATGATTTGATTGGGCGCGGCTGCAAGGCCAACTGAGATCTGTCATGAGATGAGATCCAAATGTGGGAGGGGGCTTGCCCCCGATTGCGGTGTGTCAGTCAGCACTTGGGTGTCAGGCTGACCGCTATCGGGAGCAAGCCCCCTCCCACATTGATTCGGTTTCAACTTGGAATTTGAGTCGGCTACACCAGCAATAACGATTCAGCAGCTCAAGCTCAACCCCTTGATCTGCAATAACTTGAATAGCAGCCGCCGCTACGGCAGGCTTGCACGATTAACGACCCTCGATCGGGAGAGACAACACAATGGCACTTATCAGCATGCGTCAAATGCTGGACCACGCAGCCGAGTTCGGCTACGGCGTTCCAGCCTTTAACGTCAACAACCTTGAGCAGATGCGCGCCATCATGGAAGCCGCTGACAAGACCGACTCCCCCGTGATCGTCCAGGCTTCGGCCGGTGCCCGCAAATACGCCGGCGCGCCGTTCCTGCGCCACCTGATCCTTGCCGCCATTGAAGAATTCCCGCACATCCCGGTGTGCATGCACCAGGACCACGGCACCAGCCCTGACGTGTGCCAGCGCTCCATCCAACTGGGCTTCAGCTCGGTGATGATGGACGGCTCCCTGGGCGAGGACGGCAAGACCCCGACCGATTACGAGTACAACGTACGCGTGACCCAGCAAACCGTGGCCATGGCTCATGCCTGCGGCGTGTCGGTAGAAGGCGAACTGGGCTGCCTGGGCTCCCTGGAAACCGGCATGGCCGGTGAAGAAGACGGCATCGGCGCCGAAGGCGTGCTCGATCACAGCCAGATGCTGACCGACCCGGAAGAGGCTGCGGACTTCGTCAAGAAGACCCAGGTCGACGCCCTGGCCATCGCCATCGGCACCAGCCACGGCGCCTACAAGTTCACCAAGCCGCCTACCGGCGACGTGTTGGCGATTGATCGCATCAAGGAAATCCACAAGCGCATCCCCAACACCCACCTGGTGATGCACGGCTCTTCCTCGGTACCGCAAGAGTGGCTGGCGATCATCAACCAGTACGGCGGCGACATCAAAGAGACCTACGGCGTGCCGGTTGAAGAAATCGTCGAAGGCATCAAGTACGGCGTGCGCAAGGTCAACATCGATACTGACCTGCGCCTGGCGTCCACGGGTGCGATGCGTCGCCTGATGGCGACCAATCCGAGCGAATTCGATCCGCGTAAATTCTTCGGTGCGACCGTGACCGCGATGCGTGATGTGTGTATCGCGCGTTATGAAGCATTTGGTACCGCCGGTAATGCTTCGAAGATCAAGCCGATTTCTTTGGAGGCTATGTATCAGCGGTATTTGAAGGGTGAGTTGAACGCTAAGGTGAACTGAGTCTTAAGCGTTTAACTAAGGAAGCCCGCAGCGATGCGGGCTTTTTTTTGCCTTGGGTTTGATCAGGCGGCGTGGGGCGTATCGAAACCACGCTGTTCAATCACTCGAAACACATCACTCACATCCTGCACCAGAATGCGTGCGGTATTGGCCGCGTTGTTCAGGTCGCGCTCGGCGAAGTCCGGCAGGCTGGAGCAAGCCATGAGGTTGAGGTGTTCGAGGGCGGCGTTGAGGCGTTCGCGCAGGCAGGCGTGGAGGTCCAGCAGTGGGGCGTTGCTGTCTATCAAGAGAACGGGCGAATCGGTCGCGGACTCAGTGCAGGGATAAAAACGGCGGGGCGGAAGTTGGTTGTTCATGGCAAATCCTTAACTCGAAAGAAGAATAGCCACCGTTTGCTGCGAAACAAATTGGGTGGCAGCTGTACGCGGGTTCGCAGACCGAGGAGTTAAGACCCGGCAGACCCGAAGGTCTCCCACGCACAGCCGCCATAACAAAGACGACCTTCGGCTGGGAGCCTGGGCTGTTTTGACGGATGCGGAATTAACTCTGTAGGGCTGCGAAACCCTGTCGCCGATCAATGCCAGCGATGGAGCGAACTATAAGCGGCCATCTGTCTGGCCGCAACGGTACTGTAGGACGAACACCGGCCTCTCAGGCCAGGCAGGACAACTGTGGGAGGGGGCTTGCCCCCGATTGCGGAGTGTCAGCATGCACAGTCGGCGGCTGGCCCACCGCTATCGGGGGCAAGCCCCCTCCCACAGGGTATTCAAGCGTCTGGACTTATCCTCGCGCTCATCGGACATGGCCTACTCGCATTGAGGCCAATCCGTTACTCGTGAGCAGACGCTCGTCGGCAATTGCATCAGACGTATGGTGATTGAAATGTCCGTTATAACGGACATAATCAGATTAATTTCATTAAAAGTTCTGTATAGGTGACATTTTGCTCATCACTACTCCCCCGGCTTTTGGCGAGCGGATCAGGCAATTGCGCCGGGCGAAGCACTACAGTCAGCAGCAACTCGCGGAAAAAGCGCGGTGCAGCCGTAAAACCATCATCGACCTGGAAGCGGGGGAAAACGTCGCCATGTACACCGCCTTCAGGGTGATTATGGCGTTGGGAATGGCATTGGAAGTGGTTGACCGGCGAATCGATCTCAAATCCCTTGCCGAGTTGGTAGAGCACGATGAGTAAAATCAAGCGGCTTAACATTGCCACACCTCAAGGCAATGCGGGTGAACTGTCCGAGGGGTCGCAGTTTTCCTTCGCCTATGCGTCGGCCGAGGCGTCTCGTGAGGTGTCATTGGTCATGCCTTACGACCCGACGCCTACGGTCAGTAATGTTCTGCATCCAATTTTCGATATGAATGTGCCCGAAGGTTTTCTGGCTGATCAAATCAAGCGCCGCATGGCCAAGCATATGCAGGTGGACGAAATGCGCCTGCTGTCGATCATTGGAGGTAACCAGATTGGTCGGCTGAGTTATGAGAATCCTGTAGAAGCATCGGTCCCTGTTAAAGCTCAGGTGGGATTGCAGGAGATATTGTCAGCACAGGGCTCGCAGGGTGTGTTCGATTTCCTGGTAGACACCTATTTTGAATCAGGTATTTCGGGAGTGCAGCCCAAGGTGCTGGTGCCTGATCTGGACAAGCTCAAAGGCAACCGCAAAACCATGCTCAGCTCTGACCTGATTGTAAAATCCGGCGCAGATGAATATGCCCACCTGGCGCAAAACGAATTCCTCTGTTTAGAAGCAGCTCGCCTTTGCGGCTTGGAAACGCCGCGTTTCTGGCTCTCCGACAGTGGTGATCTTTTTGTCATGGAGCGCTTTGATCTGACACCGTCCGGCAGGTTGGGCTTTGAGGACATGGCTGTATTGCTGGGATTGAACAAGGATCCTCACGACAACTACAAATATTCCCAAAGTTACGAAACGCTCGCCGCGGTGATCCGCGAGGTTTGCGGCCAGGGCGATGTGTTGCGTGAGCTCGAACGTTTTTTCTCTATGATTTGCCTGTCGGTCATGGTGCGCAACGGCGATGCCCATCTGAAAAATTTCGGCGTGCTCTATACCCATCCGGGCTCCCCCGAAACCGCGCAGTTGGCGCCTGTGTTCGATGTCACAACCACCACGGCCTATGAACACTACAATCCGAAATCCGGCCAGGCATTGGTTGATCGCACGTTGGCAATCAAGATGAACAAAACCAAGGCGTACCCTGACCGTCAGCAACTGATTGAGTTTGGTCGCAAGCACTGCGGTGTAGCAGCCCCAGGCGTGATCATCGAGCGTATTGCAGACGCGATGTCCGAGGCGCTTGGCGCCCATCAGACGCGAGTTGATGTTGAGCTTTTTTCCACAATGCGCAAGGAGTGGGACGCGGGCCGTGCGATGGCGTTACACGACTCGGTGGCGGCGGGTATGCGACGCAAGCCGGTGGTAAAGCCTTTGCATTAAGGCTTGTGGAAAACCCGCACGATTGCGGTGTGTCAGCAAACGGAGTGGGTGACTGGCCCACCGCCATCGGGGGCAAGCCCCCTCCCACAGGTGGACTGCAGTGGCTTCAAGGCCTGGGAACGGTCCCTGGGTTTATCAGACCTTGCCTGCATACGCTGGGCCGATCCGTTTTACTCGTGATCAATATCCAACTTGGCAAACGTCACCCGTGCGCCTTCCTTGCTGTCCCCACTGTTGTCCTGCACATACACCCCCGCCTTGAAGTACAGCGGTTTGTCGCCCCAGGCCGCGCCGATGCGATCATTCCACTCGCTGTCGGCCGCGTTCACGCTGAGCAATCCGGCCTTGTTGAGGTTGATCACATAGGTAAAGCTCTTCTCCAGGGGCACGTTGGAGGCGACCGTGATGACCCTGCTTTCGGATTCATCCGGGCGCATGCGCACTTTGGCGACGATGTTGCCGGTCTGGGTTTTTTCCTTGAATTGGTACTCCAGCTTGATCAGGGGTTTCTGGCTGTCATAGGCATGGATCTGGCCGATCACGACCTTGCCGCTGGACGGCACCTGGTTGACGGTGAGCGTGGCGCGCAGGAAGTTGTCGGCCTCGGGGTAGGTCCAGTTGCGCAGGCGCCCGTCGGCGTAGGTTTCGCGCAGTTCGCTGCGCGGGTAGATGGCGTTTTCGGTGCGGGTGCCGGTGACGGGCGTCCAGAACTGCACATCGCTGCCTTCGGCCAGGAAGTACTGGTCATTGAAGCCGCTGAGCAGCTTCGGGGTTTCGATGGTCGTGGGCGGGGAGCCGACCGGAATGCTCAGGTTCCAGGTGGAAAGGTCGATCATGGTGTTGGCCTTTTGACGAGGGGTGAACGCTTTAGCCCGAGGGCTGCACAGGTTCTTTATAGGTGGTGTTAACCCACTTGTTAAACGCTGGCTGGCGATTTATTGGCGTCAGAGGAATGCCAAAAAGCCATGTTGCCCATGGTACGCGGGCTGTAGCGCCTTACCGTTAGTCGGCTTCCCGGGGTTTGGCGCGATGATGGCACCGACGTTACTTCTGCTTTTATATTCCCGGGGCTAGAGTGAGGCCTCATTATTTGTCCGGTTTTGAGTACCCGAAGTGACCGGTGCAGTTCCTTAAGGAAGAGACGTAGCATGGATTGCGCTTCAAACCTCGGCGACGGTAGTTCAGTTCTCCTGGTGGTCGATGACTACCCGGAAAATCTCGTCAGCATGCGTGCCGTGTTACAGCGTGAAGACTGGCGAGTGATTACCGCGACTTCCGGTTTGCAGGCCCTGGAGTTGCTGCTGGAGCATGACGTCGACCTGGTGTTGCTGGACGTGCGGATGCCCGGTATGGATGGCTTCGAGGTGGCCCGTCTGATGCGCGGCAGCCAGCGCACGAGCATGACGCCGATCATCTTTCTCTCGGCCAATGCCCAGTCCCCCGACGCGGTGCTCCAGGGCTACGCCAGCGGTGCGATCGACTACCTGTTCAAACCCTTCGACCCGCATATTCTCAAGCCCAAGGTACAGGCACTGCTGGAACATCAGCGTAATCGCCGTGAGCTGCAGCGGTTGAGCCATGACCTGGAGGCCGCCCGCGCCTTCAATGCCTCGGTATTGGACAACGCCGCCGAAGGGATTCTGGTGGTGGGCGAGGGCAGCGTGATCCAGTACGCCAACCCGGCTATCTCCAGGCTGCTCAATGCCACGATGGCCGAGTTGCAGGGCGAGAGTTTCCTGAGTTTCCTGCAAAAGCCCCATGTGCCGGCCTGGCTGGGGTTCCCGATGTACGAGGCGTATTGCAAAGGCGAAACGTGGCGCTTGCACGACGCTATTTTGCGCACCAGTCGCGGTCAACAGGTGCCGGTGGCGTTGTCCTGCGCACCCTTGCCCGCAGAGCAGAAGGCAATGGTGGTGACGGTGCTGGACATGTCCGAGGTGCGCCACCTGCACCAGCAGTTGGAGTTTCAGGCGGTGACCGACCCGTTGACCGGGCTGCTCAATCGTCGGGGCTTCCACCAGACGGTGGAGAGCATGTTGTCGCGCAGCGAGCGCAATGAGCAGTCGCTGGTGCTGCTGTACCTGGACCTGGATGGCTTCAAGCGCGTCAACGACACCCTGGGCCACGACGCCGGCGATCGCGTGCTGCGCTGGGTGTCCGAGCAGATGCAGGCGTGCCTGCGCTCCTACGACATTCTTGGGCGCATGGGCGGGGATGAGTTCACGGCATTGCTGGAGCTGGAATTCCCGGAGCAGGCCGCGAAGATTGCGGAAAAACTGATCGAGCGGGTGTCGGTGTGCCAGCAGGTCGACGGTTTGGAGGTGATGCTCGGCGTCAGCATCGGTATCGCGACCTTCCCGGACTGCGGCTCGGACCTGAGCGGCCTGCTGCGCGCGGCGGACATCGCCATGTACGAAGCCAAGCGCGCCGGCCGTCAGCAATATCGCTATTACGACCATGAAATGAACGGTCGAGCCCGCTCGCGCCTGATGCTTGAAGACAGTGTGCGCACCGCGATTCAAAACAAGGATTTCGTCCTGGTGTACCAGCCCCAAGTGTCGCTGGTGGACGGGCGCTTGCGGGGTGTCGAGGCGTTGCTGCGCTGGCAGCACCCGAGTGTCGGTGACGTGCCGCCGGGATTGTTCCTGCCGCTGCTGGAAGAGGCGCGGCTGATCAGCCAGTTGAGCAGTTGGATTTACCAGCAGGTCGCTGCCCAGCGCCAGGTCTGGCAAGCGTCTTTCGATGATGAGCTGGTGTTGAGCGTGAGCCTGAGCAGCAGCCAGTTCAATACGCCCAACCTGGTCGGCCAACTGCGGCAGGTCCTCGAACGGCACGGTTTGCAGGGGCGGCAACTGGAGGTGGAAATCAGTGAAGACTGCCTGATGAGCAACCTTGAGGAATCGACCAAGCAACTCACATTGTTGCGTGAGCTGGGGGTGCGTATCGCCCTGGATGACTTTGGCGCGGGTCGCTGTTCCCTGGCCCACCTGCGCGACCTGGCGTTCGACACCCTCAAGCTTGACCCGCAATTGGTGGCCCGATTGCCAGGCTCCGCGCGGGATGCCGCAATGGCGCGCAGCATCATCGAGCTGTGCGGGCATTTTGAGGTGCTGGTGATCGCCGAAGGCGTGCAGACCCTCGAACAGGCGCAGTGGCTCAAGGCCAACGGGTGTTCATTGATCCAGGGCACCTGGGCGGCGGCACCGCTGATGGCCGAGGACGTCGTCGGTTGGTCGCACCCTCACGCGCTGTGAATTCGCTACACTGGCGGCCGTCCGAATCACATTGCAGCCCCCATGACCGCGTTGAAATACCTTCAGGCCTATCCCGCCGCCCTTCAGGAACAAGTGCGCCAATTGATCGCCAAGGACCAGTTGGGCGCCTACCTGGAGCAGCGTTACCCCGAGCGCCACGCCGTGCAGAGCGACAAGGCCCTGTACAGCTACGCCCTGGCCTTGAAGCAGGAACACCTGCGCAATGCACCGTCGATCGACAAGGTGCTGTTCGATAACCGCCTGGACCTGACCCACCGCGCCCTGGGTTTGCACACCACGATTTCCCGGGTGCAGGGCGGCAATCTCAAGTCCAAGAAAGAGATCCGCATCGCCTCGCTGTTCAAGGAGGCGGCCCCCGAGTTTCTGCGCATGATCGTGGTGCACGAACTGGCGCACTTCAAGGAATCGGACCACAACAAGGCGTTCTATAAACTCTGTGAACACATGATGCCGGGCTACCATCAGGTGGAATTCGACCTGCGGGTGTACCTGACCTGGCGCGATTTGCAGGGCAAGCCCCAATTACAAGGCGATTGACCATGGATGTGAGCAAGACCAAGAGCAGCTTTTACCGTCGCTTGTATGTGGCGTACCTGATCGACAGCGGGCTGGCCAGCAGCGTCCCGGCGCTGACTGAAGTGACCGGTATGCCGCGGCGCACGGCGCAGGACACGATTGCGGCGTTGGCCGACCTGGATATCGTGTGTGAGTTCGAGCAGGAAGAGGGTGCGCGCAATCACGCCGGGGGTTATCGGATTCGTGAGTGGGGGGCGATTGATCGGGGGTGGATCGAGGCCAATCTTGCGGCGGTCAAGCGGGTGTTGGGTTATCCCTGAGTGATGCGGTGTCTGGGCTGGCGCTATCGGGGGCAAGCCCCCTCCCACATTTGAATGTATTCACACATCAAGTGTGGGAGGGGGCTTGCCCCCGATGAGGCCCTCAAGCCCGGCGCATACCAATATGTGGAATATCGTCCTCCAGATATTCCTCACCCTCCACCACAAACCCATACCGCCCGTAATACCCCTGCAAATGCGCCTGGGCGGACAGGAAGATCGGTGTCTCGGGCCAGATCTCCTCAATCTGCTTGAGGGTCTCTTCCATCATCAAATGCCCCAGCCCGGTGCCCCGCGCAGACGGCGCGACGATCACCCGGCCAATCACCACATCGCCGCCCTGGGACTCCGGGTCGAGCAGCCGCAGGTAGGCCACCAGCTCATCCGCTTTCCAGGCCATCAGGTGGTGGGTATCGCCGGACAGGTCCTGCCCGTCGATGTCCTGGTAAACACACTGTTGCTCAACCACGAACACTTCGCCACGCAGGCGCAGGATGGCGTACAGCTGTTCCTTGCCCAGATCGTCGTGATGTCTGCAGATCCAATCGACCGTCATGAGGTGCGCTCTTGTCAAAGGCTTGGCAGGGATAGTAAGTGCGACCGGCGCTGCTGTCCAAAGCCGGTCATTTTTGTGAATGGCGTCAATTTGCCATCATTCAGTGCATGCGTGCCTGACTTCTTTGTGCAATAACCAATGCAGGCTCATTGATGAGCTACTGTTATCAGGCCATCGCCTGCCCGCCAAGGATTTTAAGCATGCCGCGATTGTCTCGTGCCGTTGCTTTGATTGCAGTGTTGTTGCTGGCTCAACCGGTATTGGCGCAGCGTTTGCGCCTGGTGGCGGACGGTTGGCCGCCGTTTACCGATGTCACCCTGATCAACGGCGGGCTGGCTACGGATATTGTCAGCACCGCGCTGGCTCGGGCCGGGTACGCGAGTGATTTTGAGCAGGTGCCTTGGGCGCGCGCGCTCAAGGGCATAGGCGATGGGCGCTACGATGTGCTGATCAACGCCTGGTACAACGATGAGCGCACGCAGTTGGGTGAGTTTTCCGCGCAATATCTGGTCAACCGCGTGCGCTTTATCAAGCGCCGCGACGACCCTGTCGATTATCAAGACCTGCAACGGTTGCACGGCGAAAGCATCGCCGTGGTGCGTGGTTATGCCTATTCGGCGGCGTTCGACCAGGATGCGCTGCTACAGAAAGTGCCGGTGCATAACTTTGCCATGGCCGTGCGGATGCTGGCGGCGAAACGTGTGCGCCTGACCCTGGAGGATGAGTTCGTGGCGCGCTACTACCTGGCGCGCGAGTCGCCCAGGGTGCGCAGCGCCGTGGAGTTCGTGGGCGAGCCGCTGAGCGAGAACAGCCTGCATATCCTGGTCAGCCTGAAGAACCCCGAGCATGCGCAGATCGTTGCCGGCTTTGACCGGGAGATCGCCAGGATGAAGGCGGATGGCAGTTATGCGAAGTTGATGAAGGCCCATGGGATGTAGCGTCTGTGCAGGCCTCATCGGGGGCAAGCCCCCTCCCACACTTTTGATTTGTGAACACCGTCAAATGTGGGAGGGGGCTTGCCCCCGATAGCGGCCTAAGCCGCGCTGGTATCCTTGATCAAGTGCGCCGCCAACGTACGCAACGGCCCCAACTGCCGACAAATCAACGCCAACTGCGTCTGCACCAGCCGCTGGCCCTCATCGATCTCATCCGGCATCTGCTCAAGCTGCGC
Source organism: Pseudomonas sp. 24 E 13 (assembly GCF_900004715.1). Taxonomy (NCBI): domain Bacteria; kingdom Pseudomonadati; phylum Pseudomonadota; class Gammaproteobacteria; order Pseudomonadales; family Pseudomonadaceae; genus Pseudomonas; species Pseudomonas sp. 24 E 13. Next base: position 73,045 of record NZ_CVTO01000094.1, on the reverse strand, counting down.
GGCCAGTGCTTCCTCATCATCGCTCTGGATCGCAATCGGCTGTTTGTTCGCCAGCCCCGTGGCGATCTCATCAATGCTCGCTGCCAGGCTGTTGCCCGCGCCTGCGATCAACTGTTCGCGCACGTCGGCCGGCAGTTGGGTATCGCGGTGCGCGCCAAGGCCCGACAAATAGCTGAGCAGCGTGTGCGAGAGCACCAGGAAGCGGAAGCCGACGTCGGCCTCCTTACGAAAGTGCCCAGGCTCCATCAGCATATTCGCCAGGGTGGTGGACAGCGCCGCATCGGCGTTGTGCGCGTTGCGACGGGCCAGCCGGTAAGCCAGGTCGTCGCTCTTGCCGGCGGCGTACTGCTGCATGATCTGGCGCAGGTAAATGCTGTTGCAGGTCAGGGTGTTGGCCAGCACCTTGTTCAGGCGCCGGCCTTGCCAGTCCGGCAGGAACAGGAACACCGCCAGGCCCGCGATCAGGCTGCCGAGCAAGGTATCGAACAGGCGTGGCAGGAACAGTCCGTAGCCATCGCCCACCTGGTTGAAACAGAACAGCACCATCAGGGTGATCGCCGCCGTGGCCAGGGTGTAGCGCGTGGTGCGGTTGATAAAGAACACCAGGCCGGCGGCGATGGCGAACATCGACTGCACCACCGGGTTTGGGAACAGGTCGAACAGCGCCCAGGCCACGGTCAGGCCGATCGCGGTGCCGATGATCCGCTGGCCGAGCTTGCGGCGCGTCGCCCCGTAGTTCGGTTGGCAAACAAACAGCGTGGTGAGGATGATCCAGTAACCCTGGGAGGCATGGATGGCATGCAGGGTGGCGTAGCCGACGGTCAATGCCAGGGACAGGCGCAAGGCGTGGCGAAACAGCAGCGAGGTGGGCGTGAGCTGGGTGCGCAGGCGCGTCCACATTTCCTTGAGGTTGCGTGGGGCACGGTCCAGCAGGTTGCTGTCGGTGGCGTCGGCCAGGGCGTCGGGGTTGCTTGCGTCGCCGAGCAGGCGGTCGAGGGTCGACAGGTTCGCCGCCAAGGCGCGCAACGAGCGCAGCAAACCGCGCCAGGCTGGATTGCTCTGGATGCGCAGGTGTTCCAGGGAGGCATTCAAATCGCCCAGGGCTTCGGCGAAGCTGTCGTCATAAATGAACGGCTGGCGCAGTTGGATCGACTCGGCCAGGGCCTGGCAGGCCTTGCCCTGCTGGCGCAGCAGGCGTTGGCAGCGGAACAACACGTCGCTGTGGAAGAACGCGTCGGCCAGTGCGTTATACGGGTAGTGGGACGAACTGGCACGCTCGTGGATGTCCTGGGCCAGAAAGTACAGCTTCAGGTAGCGGCTGACCTTCGAGCCCGGCCGGCCATTGCCGACGCGGTGCAGGATGATTTCCTTGGCCGCATTCAACGCCGCGACCACGCGGCCATTCTGCTGGGCCAGTTCCAGGCGGCGTGCTTCCACATCCAGTTGGCGGATCGGCTCGAACAACGCAGATTTGAGCTTCAGGTAACGTCCCAGCTCGCGGAACAACCGCGCCAGGCTCTGTTGCACCGGCTGGTTGGAAAACAGTGCCTGCCACAGCACCGACAGTACGCCGTACCAGGCCGCGCCCGCCACCAGCAGCAACGGCTCGTGCCAGAAATCACTGACGGCACCGCCGCGCTGGTCCACGCCGATCATGGTGTAGACCGACAGGATCAACGTGGCCGAGGCAATCGCGCCATAGCGTTCGCCGAGCGCGCCGAGCATGGTCAGGCCGAACGTGGCCAGGGCCAGGGAGGCCGCGAAAATCCAGGGGTAGGGAAACAACAGCTCCACCGACAGCGCGGCGATGCTGAAACACACCAGCGTCACCGCCAGGGCGTTGAGACGGCCTTGCCAACTGTCATCGGTCTCGGCCAGGGCGCTGGCGATAATCCCCAGGAACAGCGGGATCAGCAGCGTCATTTCATCCTGATACCAGCACAGCGCCATGCTGCCGGTCAGGGCGATGAATACCCGAATGCTGTAGCTGAATTTATCCAGTGCCCACAGGCGTCGCAGGGACTGCTTGAACGAGGTCGATGACATGAAGTCTGGAGTCTTCCGGGACGTTGTCGCTAAATTGAGCTATCAAGGACGCCACGGCAAGGGTGGTGATCACATCCAACAGAAAATTATTCCCGCACACCCATTCTCAATGTGGAATGCAGTCAATGTGGGAGGGGGCTTGCCCCCGATAGCAGTGTGTCAGCCACTGCATGTGCAAACTGATACACCGCCATCGGGGGCAAGCCCCCTCCCACATTTGACCGAGTACACCCTTCAGGCATATTGCGCGGCTGCGTAGCCCGAAGCCCAGGCCCACTGGAAATTGAACCCGCCCAGGTGACCGGTCACATCCAGCACTTCACCGATGAAGTACAGCCCGGGGCTTTTCAGGGATTCCATGGTCTTGGACGACACTTCCCGCGTATCCACCCCGCCCAGCGTCACCTCGGCCGTGCGATAGCCCTCGGTGCCCGCCGGTACCAGTTGCCAGTTGCCGAGCTTCTCGGCGATGTCGGCGATTTCGGCATGGGTGTACTGCTTCATCGGCTTGGACGCGAACCAGGTGTCCGCCAGCAGGTTGGCCATCTTCTTAGTGAAAATCTCGCCCAGCAGTGTCTTCAACTCGCTGTTGGGACGCTCGGCCTGTTGCTGTTGCAGCCACGTGTGGGCGTCGTGGTCGGGCAGCAGATTGATCTCCACGGTGTCACCCGGCTCCCAGTAGGAGGAAATCTGCAAAATCGCCGGCCCGCTCAGGCCGCGATGGGTAAACAGCAGGTTCTCGCGAAAGCTCTGGCCGTTGCAGCTGACCAGGCAATCCACCGAGGTGCCGGACAGCTCGCCGCACAGGTCCTTGAGCTGGTCGGTGATGGTGAACGGCACCAATCCCGCGCGGGTCGGCAGCAGTTCATGGCCGAACTGTCTGGCCACTTGATAACCGAAACCGGTAGCGCCCAGGGTCGGTATCGACAAGCCGCCGGTGGCAATCACCAGGGACTCGCAGTGCAGCTCGCCCAAGGTGGTGTGCAACTGATAGCCGCTGTCGAGCCTGGCGATTTGCTGGATGGAGGTGTCCAGGTGCAGGCTCACGCCGGTCTGGATGCATTCATCGAGCAGCATGCCGAGGATGTCGCTGGACTTGTTGTCGCAGAACAGCTGGCCGAGCTTCTTTTCGTGGTACGGCACGCCGTGCTTGGCCACCAACCCGATGAAATCCCACTGGGTGTAGCGCGCCAGGGCCGACTTGCAAAAGTGCGCGTTGTGCGAGAGGAAGTTGGCCGGCTCGGTGTACAGATTGGTGAAGTTGCAGCGGCCACCACCGGACATCAGGATCTTTTTGCCGGCCTTGTTCGCATGGTCGATCAGCATCACCTTGCGCCCGCGCCCGGCGGCGGTCAGTGCGCACATCAAGCCTGCGGCGCCGGCGCCAATGATCACAACTTCGGTCGAGCGCACAGCCATGTCCTCATACAAATATTCATCTGAAATGTAATCAAAACTGTGGGAGGGGGCTTGCCCCCGATAGCGGTGTATCAGTAACAGATGGACTGACTGACACACCGCCATCGGGGGCAAGCCCCCTCCCACATTGGATCTTCATTGGATCAACGGTCGTGTTACAGGATCCGCACGCGCAACGAACGGCCTTTGATCTTGCCGTCGTTCAAGCGCTGCAGCGCCTGCTTGGCGATGCCGCGTTCCACGGCCACGAAGGCCTGGAAGTCAAAGATTGCGATTTTGCCGACCTGGGCACCCGGGATGCCGGCGTCACCCGTCAGGGCGCCGAGGATGTCGCCTGGGCGCACCTTGTCCTTGCGACCGGCGGCGATGCACAGCGTGCTCATCACCGGCAGCAGCGGGCCACCGCTCTGCGGCTTGAGGTTGTCCAGTTGATCCCAGTTCAGCGGCGACTTCTGCAGTTGCTCGATGGCCTGGGCGCGGTGCGCTTCGGACGGCGCCACCAGGCTGATGGCGAGGCCGGTCTCGCCCGCGCGACCGGTACGGCCAACACGGTGAATGTGGATTTCCGAGTCGCGGGCCAGTTCGACGTTGATCACCATGTCCAGCGAGTCGATGTCCAGGCCACGGGCGGCGACGTCGGTGGCCACCAGCACCGAGGTGCTGCGGTTGGCGAACATGGCCAGTACCTGGTCACGGTCGCGTTGCTCCAGGTCACCGTGCAGGCCGACGGCGGAAATGCCTTTGGACGTCAGGTGATCCACGGTTTCCTGCACTTGCTGCTTGGTAAAGCAGAACGCCACGCACGACGCCGGGCGGAAATGCGCCAGCACCTTGGTCACGGCGTCCATGCGTTCTTCCGGCGAGATCTCGTAGAACCGCTGTTCGATCTGATCGTCGGAGTGGAACGCTTCGGCCTTCACTTGCTGCGGCGCGCGCATGAACTTGGAGGCCAGTTGCTTGATGCTCACCGGGTAGGTGGCCGAGAACAGCAGGGTCTGGCGGCGTGCCGGGGTCTTGCTGATGATGTCTTCGATGGCGTCGTAGAAACCCATGTCGAGCATGCGGTCGGCTTCGTCGAGGATCAGCGTGTTCAAGCCGTCCAGTACCAGCGAACCTTTGCGCAGGTGCTGCTGGATGCGGCCCGGGGTGCCGACGATCACGTGGGCACCGTGCTCAAGGGAGGCGATCTGCGGGCCGAGGGACACGCCGCCGCACAGGGTCAGCACCTTGATGTTGTCTTCGGCGCGGGCCAGGCGACGGATTTCCTTGGCCACCTGGTCGGCCAGCTCGCGGGTCGGGCACATCACCAGGGCCTGGCACCCGAAATAGCGCGGGTTGATCGGGTTCAGCAGGCCGATACCGAAGGCGGCGGTCTTGCCGCTGCCGGTCTTGGCCTGGGCAATCAGGTCCAGCCCCTTGAGGATCACCGGCAAGCTCTGCGCCTGGATCTGCGTCATCTCGACATAACCCAGCGAGTCGAGGTTAGCCAGCATGGCGGCGGACAGGGGCAAAGTATTAAAAGCGGTGGCGATGGTGGTCACGGGACTGGCTCTGCAAAACAAAATGTCGCGCAGTGTACCAGTCTCGTGGGAATTTCCCCGCAAGTTCTAGACGAGACGCCGGTCAGTGCTCGATATCATGCTCGCGGCTGACCACGCGTTTGCCGTCTTTTGGCGACAATTGCAGGAAGATCGCCGCCGCCAGCATCGCCATGATGCCCACGGTGAGGAACGTCAGCTGGAACGCGCCGAGCACCGTGTTCACCCCATCGTTGCCGGTCTCCAGGGTGAACCCGCCGAGCAGGGCACCGGCGCAGGCCACGCCCAGGCTCAGGGACAGTTGTGCCACCACCGACAGCAAACTGTTGCCGCTGCTGGCCTGGGCGTCGTCGAGGTCGATCAGGGTCACGGTGTTCATCGCCGTGAATTGCAGCGAGTTGATGGCGCCGAGCACCGCCAGCATCGCCAGCAGCAGCGGGTAAGGGGTTTGTTCGCTGACCAGGCCCATGCTTGCGAGCATGGCGCCCAGGGCCAGGGTGTTGCCGGTGAGCACCACGCGATAACCCAGGCGCTCGATCAACGGCCGGGCGATGGACTTGGCAAACATCGCCGCCGCCGCCAGCGGCAGCATGCTCATGCCGGCCTGTGACGGCGAATAACCCAGCGCCACCTGCAACAGCAAGGGCACCAGGAACGGCAGCGCACCGCTGCCCAGGCGCGCGAACAGGTTACCGAGGATGCCCACGGCAAAGGTGCGGGTCTTGAACAGCACCGGCGAGAACAGGGCGTTGTCGATATGCCCGGCGCGCAGCCAATACGCCGCCAGGCACGCCAGCCCGCCGAACAGCAGCAACATCACCCGCAGGTGCGGCAGGTGCAGTTCGCCCAGGCCCTCCATGGCGATGGTGATCAGCACCATGGCCGCGCCGAACAGCAGGAAGCCGAGGCTATCGAAACGCGTGCGCTCGCTGCCGCGCAGGTCGGGGATGAACTTCCACACCGCGTAGCAGCCGATCATGCCCACCGGCAAGTTGATCAGGAAGATCCAGTGCCAGGTCAGGTATTGCACCATCCAGCCGCCCAGGGTCGGGCCGAGCAATGGGCCGAGCAGGCCGGGGATGGTAATGAAGCCCATGATCCGCACCAGCTCGGAACGGGGATAGGCGCGCAGGACCACCAGGCGCCCGACCGGCAGCATCAGCGCGCCGCCCAGGCCCTGGATCACCCGCGCACCCACCAGCATGCTCAAGCTGCTGGACAAGGCGCACAACAATGATCCGATGCTGAACAGCAGGATGGCGCCAAAGAAGATTTTCTTGGTGCCGAAGCGGTCGGCGATCCAGCCCGACGCGGGGATCAGCAAGGCGACGGTGAGCATGTAGGCAATGACCACGCCCTGCATGCGCAGCGGGTTTTCCGCCAGGTCCCGGGCCATGGCCGGCAGCGCCGTGTTGAGGATCGTCCCGTCCAGCGACTGCATGAAGAAGGCAATCGCGACCACCCAGGGGAGCCAGCGGGCGGTCTTGGCGTCGAGAGGGGCACGATTCGGCATGGGAACCCTTTTGTTAGCAGGCTATGTGTTGGCGATTATGCGCCATTCGTCGCTGTTTTTCCCACTAGCGGTTCGTCTATAGCCGACAACGCGGCGTGCTCGCCCACCAGAAAATCCAGCAAGGCACGATGCACCGCCAGCGCCGCCTCGCGTGATTCCAGGTCGAGCAAATGGCCGGTGTGTTCGGCCACGGCGAAACTGCTGCGCCCTACGTAATCGCCGAACAAACGGGCTTCGGCGGCAGGGGTGTATTCGTCCAGCGTACCGTTGAGGAAGTGCACCGGTGTTGCAATGTGCCGCAGCGCCGGCAAGTAGTTGCCATCGCCCAGCGCCAACACCTGGTGGATATGAAAACGCGCCTGGCGATATTCGGTGGTGGCCATGTTCGACAGGTGGCGGTGGTTGTTGCGCTTGAGGCGCGGCGACAGGTATTTGCCGACTGTCTCGTTGAGCAGGTGGCCCACGGCGGATTTGTCATCGGCCTCGATCAGCACACGCACGCGCTCCACGTACGCAAGCATGGCCGGGTTGAGGTTGGGGGCGAGGGCCATCACCACCGAGCTTTCGATGGACGGCGGGTTGTGCGCCAGGGTCAGCAGCGTGGAGATACCGCCCCAGGAGGCCGATACCAGGTGGTTGACCTCGAAGCGCTCCACCAGGGCGCGGAGCATCTGCACTTCGTCGTCCTTGGTCACCAGGTCCAGGTCGGTGTTGTATTCACGCGAGTAGCCGGAGAAAGGCAGGTCGAACAGCACCACATTGAAATGCCCGGCCAGGCACCTGCTGGTGCGCGCAAAGGCACGCGTGGTGGACAGTGCACCGTTGACCAGCAACACGGTTTTTCTGCGCGGGTCGTTGCCCAGTTGCTCTACATGGACGTTGTAGTGCTTGTACAGCTTCTCTATGACAAAACTTCCCTGGGTCATCGCAACACTCCCTGTTGTGTGGCGGTATGCCACTAGCTCTTATAACGAGGTTTTTTGCAGGCGACAACAGGCCTGCCCGCGAAGAGCACGAAGAAGGGAATTGGCGGTAGGAAGGGTTGAAACCGAGCTGTCTGAAATCAACTCAGGACAATGTGGGAGGGGGCTTGCTCCCGATAGCAGTGTGTCAGTCAGTACATGTGTCACTGATACACCGTCATCGGGAGCAAGCCCCCTCCCACAGGGGGTTTGTATTTACAACGTCAGGGTCAGGCGTTTGACCAGGGCGCCCGGCAGCAGATTGGACGCGGTGTTGCGCTGGCTGTAGGTACTGGCCGACAGCAGCAGTTCCCGTTCAATCGTCAACGCTTCCAGCTGTGAGCCAAGCAGGCTGTACACACTGTCATCAAAGCGCATGGTGCTGACCGGGGCCTTGATCTCGCCGTCTTCCACCCAGAACGTGGCGAAGCGGGTCATGCCGGTCAGGCGCGCCGCCGGCAGGTCGGAGTAGTTCAGGTACCACAGGTTGCTGATGTACAGCCCGGTGCCCAATTGCTTGAGGACATCGGCCTGGGCCAGGTTGCCGGCGGCCATCTGCAGGGCGCTGGGGGACTCGTCGCCGCCGGCGCCGTTGGCGCTGAGGCCATATTCGGCGGCGCTGCGCGAGTTGACCAGTTGCCCGTCGGCGCGGCCTGCATCGATCAACCTGACATCGCTGCGCGGGTAGCCTTCCGGGGAAAAGGCCTGGCTCAGTGAACCGCTGATCTGCTCGCTGACGGTCACCAGCGGGCTCAGGTGCTGTTCGCCGGCATACAGGCGTTGCAACGAGCTGCCTTTGCTGGCGATGGCCTGGGCGGAAAAACCGCCCCAGGTCACGATGCTGATGATCTCTTCGAGTGCCGCCGGAGCGAGGTAGGCGCGGTACTGTCCGGGCGCCAGCGGGTGCAGCGGTCGGCCCAGGAAGTGGAGCTGGTCGCGCGCCTGTTGGACGCGCCGGGCGAACTCGGCACTGTCCCAGGTGTGCCCGGCGTAGCTGGCCTTGACCGCTTCGCCATTGGCGTGGAACAGGCTGAAGTCGAAGTTGAAGCTATTGGCCTGGTGCCAGCCGAACGCGCCGTCGGAGCTGGCAAAGCCACGGCTGATGGGACCGGCGGCATAGAAGCCGACCATGTCCACGTCTTCTGCAGCCTGGCTGATGTCTTGCAGCACCTGGGCCAGCTTCGGCAGGGGGCGTAGCTGTTCGTTGTGACTGTGCCAGGCGTCGTGGTTCAGCAACAGGTACGGGTCCGCCGGCAGTAACGGCAAGGTTTCGCGCAGTTGTTGCAGGCCATCGGCCAGACGCTGGCGATCCAGCGCCGGCTCGCCGGACAGGGTGATGCCCAGGTCGGCGTGGCGGCCGTCGTTGATCAGCTTGAGGTTCAGGCTCGATTGTTGCACCTGGCCGGCCTGGCGTACCTGCGCGTGGTTGAACCGCACGAACTCCGACGATTCATCCGCGTAGCCGAGGTGAAATTGCTCTTTATCGGTGATGGCCTGCTTGAGCCAGTCCACCAGTGCCTTGAAGTTATTCATCAGGCGTCTCCCCCGAATACATCGACGTTGCTGAACACACAGGCCGGCGACGCATGGCCGACGCGGATCACCTGGTTGGGTTCACCCTTGCCGCAGTTCGGCGTGCCCAACACCTTGAAGGTGCTGGCATCGCCGACCGCGCTGAGGTTGCGCCAGAACTGCGCGGAAATGGCGCGGTAGTTGGGGTTCTTCACCACACCCTTGAGTTCGCCGTTTTCGATCAACTGGCCCCACTCACACCCGAACTGGAACTTGTTGCGCGCATCGTCGATGGACCACGAACGATTGGTCGACATCAGGATGCCGTGTTCAATACCGCCCACCAGTTGCGCGAGGTTTTTATCGCCGGGCTCGATATTCAAGTTGGCCATGCGATCGATGGGCGGGCGATTCCAGCCGCAGGCGCGGCTGTTGGCGACGCCTGGCAGGTTGGCGCGAAATTGCGACAACGCGCCGCCCAACGGCTTGAGCAGCAGCCCTTCGCGGATCAGGAACTGCTTGCTGGCGCGGGTGCCGTCATCGTCATGGCTGTAGCTGGCAAGCTGCTCGGGGATGTCCGGGTCGAAGGTCACGTTGAGCAGCGCTGAACCGTATTGCAGGTGGCCGAAGTCGCTGGCCTTCACAAAGCTGGTGCCGGCGTAGTTGCGCTCGTCGCCGAGGATGCGGTCCAGCTCCAGCGGATGGCCGATGGACTCGTGGATCTGCAGGATCATCTGGTCGGGCATCAGCAGCAGGTCACGCGGACCCTGGGGCGTGTTCGGTGCCAGCAACAGTTGCAGGGCCTCGTCGGCCACGCGCGGCGCGGCGCCGATCAGGCCGAAGCGGCTGATCACGTCAAACCCGCCTTGCTGGCCGAAGTTGCTGCCGCCGAGGGTGCGGGTCTGGCTGTCGTTACCGTCGAAGGCCGTGACATTGACGCCGGGGAACACAAAGCGCTGGGCCTGGCGCAATTGGGCGCCGGCGGTGTTGAGGTAGATCTGTTCGACGGTGGTCTGGCCCAGACTCACGTCCCAGCTGACCAGGCGCTCATCCCTGGGCACGGCAGCCGACTCATCGCCGAGCAGTTGGTAGCAGTCGCTCAGGGTGGGGAAGGGCTGGTCGAAGTCGGGCGACAGGTAGTCGGCAACGTCACTGGACACCGCTTGCTCGCGCAGGTCGAGCAGGGCGTGGGGCAGGATCTGCCGGGCCTGCTGCTCGGCGCGCTCGAGGGCGGCTTGCAGGCCGGCCAGGGAAATATCGTTGGTCGCGGCGTAGGCTTCCACGCCGTTGAGGCGCACGGTGAGCATGGCGCCTTCGTCGTGGCTCAGGTGGGGCGGTTCGGCGACGTTCTTGCGTACCGACAGGTATCGGCCGGATTCGCGGACATAGCGCAGGGAGAAGAATTGGGCGTTGGTGCGCAGGGCACTGAAGTGTTTCTTGAGCGTGGCGTGGTGTTCGAACATGGGGCCTTCCTTGTGGGCGGCTCAGCGCGGGCAGGCCAACAGAGTAGGCCGGGGTTGGGAGCTGATCAAGGGAGGTGGTTGTGTGTTGTTTGTTCGGGCCTCATCGGGGGCAAGCCCCCTCCCACATTTGAAGGTGTTCACAAATCAAAGTGTGGGAGGGGGCTTGCCCCCGATGGGAGTGCCGCAGTGTTTCAGTTACTGCGCAATTTCACGCATCGGCTTGCCACGCACCGGCGCATCGCCGGCCACGTAGTAGTCGGCGGTGCTGCGCGGCAGTGGCGCGCGGCCACGGATCTTGTCGGCGATTTTCTCGGCGATCATGATCGTCGGTGCGTTCAGGTTACCGGTGGTGATGATCGGCATGATCGACGCATCCACCACACGCAAACCCTGCATGCCGTGCACGCGGCCTTCGCCGTCGACCACCGCCATCTCGTCGGTGCCCATCTTGCACGAGCAGGACGGGTGGAACGCGGTCTCGGCGTGCTCGCGGATGAACTTGTCCAGTTGCTCATCGGTTTGCACGTCGATACCCGGGCTGATTTCGCGGCCACGGTAAGGGTCCAGCGCCGGCTGCTGCATGATTTCGCGGGTCAGGCGGATGCCGTCACGAAATTCCTGCCAGTCCTGTTCGGTGGCCATGTAGTTGAAAAGGATGCTCGGGTAGTCCCGTGGGTTCTTCGACTTCAGGTGCACGCGGCCACGGCTTGGCGAACGCATGGAACCCATGTGCGCCTGGAAGCCGTGCTCTTTCACGCCGTTGCTGCCGTTGTAGTTAATGGCGACCGGCAGGAAGTGGTACTGGATGTTCGGCCATTCGAATTCCGGGCGCGAACGGATAAAACCGCCGGCCTCGAACTGGTTGCTGGCGCCGATACCGGTGCCGTTGAACAGCCATTCGGCACCGATGGCCGGCTGGTTGTACCAAAGCAGCGAGGGGTACAGCGACACGGGCTGGGTGCAGGCGTACTGCAGGTAAAGCTCAAGGTGATCCTGCAGGTTTTCGCCGACGCCTGGCAGGTCATGGACCACCGGGATGTCGAGGCTTTCCAGCAATTTGGCCGGGCCGACGCCGGAGCGTTGCAGCAGTTGCGGCGAGGCGATTGCGCCGCTGCACACCAGCACTTCCTTGCGCGCACGGGCTTCGACGCGCTCTTCGGCAGCGCCGATCAGGTAACGCACGCCGACCGCACGCTTGCCTTCGAACAACACCTTGTCGGTGAGGGCGTGGGTGACGATGGTCAGGGTCGAACGCTTTTTAGCCGTGTCCAGGTAACCGCGTGCGGTGCTGGCGCGACGGCCATTGGGCGTGACGGTACGGTCCATCGGGCCGAAGCCTTCCTGCTGGTAGCCGTTCAAGTCTTCGGTACGCGGGTAACCGGCCTGTACGCCGGCTTCGACCATGGCGTGGAACAGCGGATTATTGCCTGCTTTGGGCGTGGTCACGCTGACCGGGCCTTCGCCGCCGTGGTAGTCGTTGGGGCCGATGTCGCGGGTTTCGGCCTTGCGGAAATACGGCAGGCAGTCCAGGTAGGTCCAGTCTTCCAGGCCCGGCAGCTTCGACCAGTTGTCGTAGTCCATGGCGTTGCCGCGGATGTAGCACATGCCGTTGATCAGGGAAGAGCCACCCAGGCCCTTGCCGCGACCGCATTCCATGCGGCGACCGTCCATGTGCGGCTCTGGATCGGTCTCGTAGGCCCAGTTATAGCGGCGGCCTTGCAGCGGGAAGGCCAGGGCGGCCGGCATCTGGGTACGGAAGTCGAGACGGTAGTCCGGGCCACCGGCTTCCAGCAACAGGACGGTGACGCCTTCGTCTTCGGTCAGGCGAGTCGCCAGGGTGTTGCCGGCGGAGCCGGCACCCACAATGATGTAGTCGTATTCTTGGGACATTGGATGCACCCTCTTTGAAGTGTGGTCAGGTCGGGCCGCTATCGGGGGCAAGCCCCCTCCCACATTTGAAGGTGTTCACAAATCAAAGTGTGGGAGGGGGCTTGCCCCCGATAGCGGCCTCAAAGGCACTACAAATCCTGGTTCTTAGAACACCGAGGCGTAATCACCCAATTCAACCTGTACCGATTTGATGCGCGTGAAGTTGTTCAGCGAGCTGATCCCGTTCTCACGGCCCACACCCGATTGCTTGTAGCCACCCACCGGCATCTTGGCGTCGGACTCGCCCCAGGCGTTGATCCAGCAGATACCCGCTTCCAGTTGATGAATCACGCGGTGAGCGCGGTTCAGGTCCTTGGTGACCAGGCCGGCTGCCAGGCCGAAGTCGGTGTCGTTGGCGCGGCGGATCACTTCTTCTTCGGTTTCATAGGTGAGGATGCTCATCACCGGGCCAAAGATTTCTTCACGCACGATGGTCATGTCGTCGGTGCAGTCGGTGAACACGGTCGGGGCCACGAACGCGCCTTTGGCCAAGTCGCCGTCGGTCAGGCGATCGCCGCCGCACAGCAGGCGTGCGCCTTGCTCTTTGCCCTTGGCGATGTAGCCCAGCACGCTTTCCATGTGGGCGAAGCTGACCAGCGGGCCGAAGTTGGTGTTGTCGTCCTGCGGGTCGCCTACACGGATGCGCGCAACACGTTCAAGAATCTTGGCTTCGAACGCTGCTTGCAGATGCTTGGGCACGAACACGCGGGTGCCGTTGGTGCAGACCTGGCCGGAGCTGTAGAAGTTGGCCATCATCGCGATGTCGGCGGCGCGATCCAGGTCGGCGTCTTCGAACACGATCAGCGGCGACTTGCCGCCCAGTTCCATGGTCACTTCCTTGAGCGAGGAGCTCGACGCGCTGGCCATGACTTTCTTGCCGGTGTCGGTGCCGCCGGTGAACGAGACTTTCTCGATGCGCGGGTGCTCGGTCAGCCAGGTGCCGACTTCACGGCCGCTGCCGGTCAGTACGTTGAACACACCGGCCGGAACGCCGGCTTCGGTGTAGATCTCGGCCAGTTTCAGGGTGGTCAGCGAGGTGACTTCGCTGGGCTTGAAGATCATCGCGTTACCGGCAGCCAGGGCCGGTGCGGATTTCCACAGGGCGATCTGGATCGGGTAGTTCCACGCGCCGATACCGGCGACCACGCCCAGCGGCTCGCGGCGGGTGTAGACGAATGAGGTGTCGCGCAGCGGAATCTGCTCGCCTTCGATGGCCGGCACCAGGCCCGCGTAGTATTCCAGCACGTCGGCGCCGGTGACGACGTCGACGTATTTGGTTTCGGAGAACGCCTTGCCGGTGTCCAGGGTTTCCAGGGCGGCCAGCTCATCGTTGCGCTCGCGCAGGATGTCGACGGCGCGGCGCAGGATGCGCGAACGCTCCATGGCGGTCATGGCGGCCCAGATCTTCTGGCCTTTTTCGGCGCTGACCACGGCACGTTCAACGTCTTCCTTGGTAGCGCGTTGCACTTGGGCGAGAACTTCACCGTTAGCCGGGTTGATGGCTTCGAAGGTGGCATCGCTGCCAGCGTCGCTGTAGCCGCCGTCAATGTAGAGTTTTTGCAGTTCGAAACGGGCCATAAAGTCCTCGCAAGTGCATAAGTGGTTGGCGCGGTTCGGGAGTTGAGCGGTTATGTGCTCTGACTCACCTGCTTGGCCAATTGGAAATCCATGTATTCGTGAGCAATGCGTTGCGCCTGCTCCGTGTCGAAAGCGTCTCCCGACAGGGCACCGCGCAACCACAAACCGTCGATCAGGGCCGCCAGGCCTCGGGCTGCGCTGCGTGCTTCGGGCAACGGCAGCGCACGGCGGAACTGGCAACACAGGTTGGAATACAGACGTTGATCGTTGATCCGCTGCAACCTGTGCAAAGACGGGTGGTGCATGCTGGAGGCCCAGAAGGCCAGCCAGGTTTTCATTGCCGGGCCGTTGACCTGGCTGGCGTCGAAGTTGCCGGCGACGATCACCTGGAGGTGGGCGCGCGGGCTGTCATCCTTCAACGCTTGTCGACGTGCGTGGATGTTTTCCATCAGCACGCTCATCAAGTACTGCATCGTCGCTGCGATCAGGCCGTTCTTGTCCCGAAAGTAGTGACTGATGATGCCGTTCGAGACGCCTGCCAAACGGGCGATCAGCGCAATGCTGGCATCTCCCATTCCGACTTGATCGATGGCCGTCATCGTGGCTTCGATCAACTGCTGGCGGCGTATGGGTTGCATACCGACCTTGGGCATGTAGCACCTCTCCTTTGGCCTGCCGACAGGCGATCCACGTCCGTCGGCTTGAAGGCCAGTCTATTTTGTTTTGATTGAACGTTCAATCAACAAAGAATAAGCTCTGCGACAAATGGTCGCTGCCTACAGAAGTTTCCTACCTGAGAGCCGCGACCTCTGACACCTGCTAAAACCCCTGAAACAGGCCGTATCAGGGCTTGGGCACCGCTTCGGCGGGGTCCAGGATTTTCGGGATGTCTTTATAACACCCGTCCGTCGACTGCCGAAAAATCGATGTCCCGGGATAACCGTTGCCTTGTGTTTCTCTCTCGCACTGCCCGGAGCATCTGCGCCATGAGTTCTGCCTCTCTTATAAAGACTCCGCCCGAAAAGGTGCGGGTCAACGGTTGGGTGTTCTACACCTCCACCGCGCTGATTCTGTTGTTGACTGCCATTCTGATCATCGCCCCGCAGGAGGCCGGGCGCATGCTCGGCGTCGCCCAGGCCTGGCTGTCGAAAAGCTTCGGCTGGTACTACATGGTGGTCATCGCCGCCTACCTGGTGTTCGTGGTCGGCCTGGCGTTTTCGTCCTATGGCAAGTTGAAACTGGGCAGCAAGGACGACACCCCGGACTTCAGCTACGGCGCCTGGGCCGGCATGCTGTTCTCGTCGGGCATCGGCATTTCGCTGCTGTACTTCGGCGCCTCCGAGCCGCTGGATCACTACTTCAACCCGCCCGAAGGCGCATCTGCCAGCAATGGCGCGGCACGCCAGGCCCTGCAACTGACCTTCCTGCACTGGGGCCTGCATGGCTGGGCGATCTATGCGCTGGTCGGTCTGGCCGTGGCGTACTTCGCGTATCGCCATAACCAGCCGCTGGCCTTGCGTTCGGCGCTGTACCCGCTGGTGGGCGAGCGCTGGGTAAAAGGCGCGGCCGGCCACGCGGTGGACGGTTTCGGCATGTTCGTGACCTTGCTCGGCCTGGTGACCAACCTGGGGATTGGCGCGATGCAGGTGTCGTCGGGGCTTGAAAACCTGTTCGGCATGGCGCACAGCAATACCAACCTGCTGATCGTGATCATCGTGATGAGTACCGTGGCGACCATCGCGGCGGTGTCGGGTGTGGAGAACGGCATTCGCCGCCTGTCCAACCTCAACATCATGCTGTTCAGCGGCTTGTTGATTTTCGTGCTGCTGTTCGGCCCCACGCTGCACTTGCTCAACGGCCTGGTGCAGAACACCGGTGACTACCTCAACGGTATCGTGCTGAAAACCTTCGACCTGTATGTGTATGAAGGAGACGGCGCCAAGACCGAACGCTGGATGGGCCTGTGGACCCTGTTCTACTGGGCTTGGTGGATTTCCTGGGCACCTTTCGTGGGCATGTTCATTGCGCGTATTTCCCGTGGGCGGACCGTGCGTGAACTGGTGGCCGGCGTGCTGCTGATCCCGCTGGGCTTCACCCTGGCGTGGTTGTCGATCTTCGGCAACTCGGCGCTGGACCTGGTGCTGAACCATGGCGCCGTGGAGTTGGGCAAGACCGCGCTGGAACAACCGTCCATGGCGATCTACCAGTTGCTTGAGCATTACCCGGCGTCGAAAGTCGTCATCGGTGTGTCGATCTTCGTCGGCTTTGTGCTGTTCCTGACGCCGGCGGATTCCGGCGCGGTGATGATGGCCAACCTGTCGTGCAAGGGCGGCAACGTGGATGAAGATGCGCCGCACTGGCTGCGCATCTTCTGGTCGGCGGTGATTACCCTGGTGACCATCGGCCTGCTGTTCGCCGGCAACTTCGAAGCCATGCAGACCATGGTGGTGCTGGCGGGGCTGCCGTTCTCGGTGGTGCTGATTCTGTTCATGTTCGGTTTGCACAAGGCCATGCACCAGGACGTGGCCATCGAACAGGAGCAGGCGCAGTTGGCTGAACGCGGGCGTCGCGGCTTCAGCGAGCGCTTGACCGCACTGGACCTGCAACCGAGCCAGGGCACCGTGCAACGCTTTATGGACAAGCACGTCACGCCGGCGCTTGAAGAAGCGGCGACGGCGTTGCGTGAACAGGGTTTGCACGTGCAGACGCTGCTGGGCAAATCCATGCGCTGCATCGGTGTGCGGATCGAGATGGAAGAGGGCAACCCGTTTGTCTATGAAGTCAGCCTGGATGCCTACTCGTCGGCGCCGGCTGACTTGCCTGAAGAAGAGCGCACGCGGTATTACCGTGCCGAGGTGTACCTGCACAACGGGCCTCAGGAATACGACCTGATGGGCTTCACCCAGGAGCAGATCACCCGGGATGTGCTCGATCAGTTTGAAAGCCATCGGCAACTCCTTGGCCGGGTCTATAGCTGATAGTTGGGCTTGCCATGATCGTTCCCACGCTCCGCGTGGGAATGCATCCCGTGACGCTCCGCGTCACCAGCGCAGCGGACCGTTGACGGGACGCGGAGCGTCCCAGGCGGCATTCCCACGCGGAGCGTGGGAACGATCAGCTCCTTCAGCCCAGGTTCTTGCCCAGCAGGGCATGGTAGAGCTCGCTGTCACCCAGGATGCCCACCACCTTGTTGTTGTCATGCAGCACCAGCTTGTTGCCTGTCTGATACCGAATCTGCAGCGCATCGCGCATGCCGATGTTGGAGTCCACCAGCGTCGGCACCCGGCCCAGACCTTCCACCGCTTGCCCCGGCGCCCAGTTCTGCAGGTTCATCACCACGCCGTTCTGCCGCGCGCCCTGGATGGTGTTGCCTTCGGCCAGGTCCAGCCAGGAGTCGCCGCCCGGGTCCAGGCATACCGAACCGTTGACCCGCGTGCAGTTGTCCAGCGTCCGCATCAGGCTGCGGCCGCACAGCACGTTCAGCGGGTTGGTATGGGCGACGAAGGTGCGCACATAGTCGTCCGCCGGGTTCAGCACGATCTCTTCCGGCACGCTGTACTGGATGATCTTGCCGTCTTTCATGATTGCGATGCGGCTGCCCAGCTTGAGGGCCTCGTCGAGGTCGTGGCTGACGAACACGATGGTCTTGTTCAGCTTGCGCTGCAGTTCCAGCAGTTCATCCTGCAGGCCTTGGCGAATCAGCGGGTCGAGGGCGGAGAAGGGTTCGTCCATCAGCAGGATATCGGCGTCCATCGCCAGCGCACGGGCCAGGCCGACGCGCTGTTGCATGCCGCCGGACAGCTCGTCCGGCTTCTTGTTGCGCCATTGGGTCAGGCCCACCAGTTCGAGTTTTTCATCGACCAGCGTGCGCCGTTCCTTTTCCGGACGGCCCTGCATTTCCAGGCCGAAGCTGATGTTCTCGCGCACCGTCAGCCAGGGCATCAGGGCGAATTTCTGGAACACCATGGCGATGCGTTTGGTGCGCATCATCTTCAGCTCGGCCGGCGTGCAGGAGGCGATATCGATCTGGCGCCCCTCGTGCTCGACAAACAGTTGACCACGGCTGACCGTGTTGAGGCCGTTGATGCAGCGCAGCAGACTGGATTTGCCGGAGCCCGACAGGCCCATCAGCACACAGATCTCGCCTTTTTCGATATCCAGGCTGGCGTTTTCCACGCCGACAATCTGCCCGGTTTTTTTCAGGATTTCGTTACGGCTCATGCCCTGGTCCAGCAGCTTGAGCGCTTCGCGTGGGTCTTTGGAAAAGATCACGTCGACTTTGTCGAATCGGATAATGCTCATGCATCACCCCCTACTTTGGCGTCGGGTTGTTTGCAGATACGGTCGAGCATGATGGCCAGCAATACGATTGCCAGGCCCGCTTCAAAGCCCAGGGCGATATCGGCGGTGTTCAGTGCGTTGACCACCGGCTTGCCGAGGCCGTCGGCGCCGACCAGCGCCGCGATCACCACCATCGACAACGACAGCATGATGCATTGGGTAATGCCGGCGGCGATGCTCGGCATGGCGTGGGGCAGTTCAATGCGCGAGAGCAACTGGCGGCGCGAGCAGCCGAAGGCCTTGCCGGCGTCCATCAGTTCTTGCGGAACGTCGCGGATACCCAGGTAGGTCAGGCGGATGGGCGCGGCAATCGCGAACACCACGGTGGAAATCAGCCCAGGCACCACACCCAGCCCGAAGAGGGTCAGGGTAGGGATGAGGTAGACGAAGGTCGGCACGGTCTGCATCAGATCGAGTACCGGCCGCATCATGGTGTAGAACATCGGCTTGTGCGCGGCAACAATGCCCAGCGGCACGCCGATGACCACGCAGACCAGGGTGGCGAACAGCACCTGGGCGAGGGTTTCCATGGTTTCCTGCCAGTACCCCAGGTTGAGGATCAGCAGGAAGGAGGCAATGACAAACACCGTCAGGCCCCATTTGCGTTGAATAAAATGAGCCAGCAGCGCAATCAGACCGATCAATGCCAGCGGATTGAACCAGGTCAGCGCAAACGTCACGCCGTGGATCATCGTTTCCAGTGTCGATGCGATTGCGTCGAAGTAGTTGGCACCGTGTTGGGTCAACCAGTCGACGAAGGCAGCGATGTACTGGCCTAGTGGGATTTTCTGTTCAGTCAGCATGGTAGTGAATGTCCACATGCGAAGGGGAATACATCCCGGGGCAGCGCACCGCCCCGGGGTCAGCGGGGGTTACTTGGCGAGGTAAGCCTTGACGGCGTCGAGTCCTGGTTTGCCATCGACGGTGGTGACACCGGCCAGCCAGGTGTCGAGCACTTGCGGGTTCTTCTGCAGCCAGGCCTTGGCGGCGGCGTCGGCCTTCATCTTGTCGTCCAGGACGTTACCCATCAGGGTGCTTTCCATGTCCAGCGTGAACACCAGGTTTTTCAGCAACTGGCCAACGTTGCTGCATTCCTGGGTGTAGCCCTTGCGGGTGTTGGTGTAGATGGTGGCCTGGCCGTAGTTGGGGCCGAACGAATCGTCACCCCCGGTCAGGTACTTCATCTTGAAGCGGGTGTTCATCGGGTGCGGTTCCCAGCCCAGGAACACGATGGCCTGGTTGCGCTTTGAGGCGCGTTCAACCTGGGAGAGCATCCCGGCTTCACTGGATTCGACCACCTTGAAACCGGCGGTCTTGAGGCCGAAGGCGTCTTTGTCGATCAACGTCTGGATGGTGCGGTTGCCGTCGTTGCCCGGCTCGATGCCGTAGATCTTGCCGCCCAGCTCATCCTTGAATTTGGCGATGTCGGCGAAGTCTTTCAGGCCCTTGTCATACAGCGCCTCGGGCACCGCCAGGGTGTATTTGGCGTTCTCCAGGTTGGCACGTACGGTTTCCACCGTGCCGGCTTCGCGGTACTGCTTGATGTCGTTTTCCATGGTCGGCATCCAGTTGCCGAGGAAGATGTCCATGTTCTTGCCGTCGGCCAGGGACTTGTAGGTCACTGGGACCGAAATCATCGTGGTGCGCGGCTTGTAGCCCAGGCCCTTGAGGATTTCGCTGGTGGTCGCGGTGGTGACGGTGATGTCGGTCCAGCCGACATCGGAGAAGTTGACGGTCTTGCACTGTTCCGGTTCTGCGGCGTGCGCCATGACCGGCAGACTCAGCATGGCGGCCAACAACAACGAGGGTGAACCTTTCATCGGGGTAGACTCCTGTGTTTTTTCTGGCGGCATTCGCCGCGCTTTATAGTGCTGCTATTGGAGTGTGCGTTGGACAGCTCTGGCACGGTGCCTTGCAAACGAGTCGTGACTGATCATGTACCAGTGAAAATCTGACGCCTACAGGGGGCGTCGTATCCAGTACAGGGAGGGTCGCATCCAGTACCGATGACGTCGCTTACAGATTTTTCCAAAGGTAAAACCGCTGTTTTTACCCTTCTGCACCGCAAAAAACGCCCAAAACAGGCCATTACACGCGAGCGACGCTGGTGAGCATGGATGCGTCGGTGTGAGACGCCGTGAGCGGCCACAAAAGCTTGATGATGCGGCCATCTGGGCGATCTGAGCGTAGCACCTCGTTCAAGCCTGGCCGTGCTTATCGAGGAGTTCTACCGCAATGGCTATCAGTGTTTTCGACCTGTTCAAGATCGGCATCGGGCCTTCGAGTTCTCACACCGTCGGCCCCATGCGCGCCGCCGCGCTGTTCGTTCAAGGCTTGCGCGAGCGTGATCTGTTGGGCCAGGTTCGGCGCGTCGAGGTGCAACTCTACGGCTCGTTGTCGGCCACCGGTATCGGCCATGGCAGTGACACCGCCACCATCATGGGCCTGATGGGCGAATGGCCGGACGCAATCGACCCGTCGCAGATCGGCGTGCGCATTCACACGCTGCGCGAAACCGACACCTTGTTGCTCGACGGCCGTCTGCCGGTGCCGTTCGTATGGTCACGGGACATGCGCCTGCTCGACGAAAACCTGCCGTTCCATCCCAACGCCATGACCCTGGTGGTGTGGGGGGATGACGGCGAGTTGCACCGCGACACCTACTACTCGGTGGGCGGCGGCTTTGTGGTGGATGAAGCTCAGGCGCAAAGTGGCGTGGCCGATATGGACGGCACCGTACTGCCTTACGATTTCTCCAGCGCGGCCGAGTTGCTGCAGCTGTGCAAGACCCACAACCTGCGGGTCGCCGAACTGATGCTGGCCAACGAGAAAACCTGGCGCTCCGAAGAAGAAATCCGCAGCGGCCTGATGAAACTCTGGCGTGCCATGCAGGATTGCGTGGAGCAGGGCCTCAAGCACGAAGGGATCCTGCCCGGCGGTCTCAACGTGCGCCGTCGCGCTGCCAAGCTGCACCGCAGCCTGCAGGAACTGGGCAAGCCGAATGTGATCGGTTCGACCTTGAGCGCCATGGAGTGGGTCAACCTGTTCGCCCTGGCGGTCAACGAAGAAAACGCCGCCGGTGGGCGCATGGTCACCGCACCCACCAATGGCGCGGCGGGGATTATTCCGGCCGTGCTGCACTATTTCATGAAGTTCAGTGAAGAAGTGACCGAGGCCAACGTGGTCGACTATCTGCTCGGCGCGGCGGCAGTGGGTATTCTGTGCAAGAAGAACGCCTCGATCTCCGGTGCCGAAGTCGGTTGCCAGGGCGAAGTGGGTTCCGCCTGCGCCATGGCCGCAGCGGGCCTGGCCGAAATTCTCGGCGCCACGCCGGAGCAACTGTGCAACGCTGCGGAAATCGGCCTGGAACATAACCTGGGCCTGACCTGCGACCCGGTGGGCGGGCTGGTGCAAGTGCCGTGTATCGAGCGTAATGCGATTGCGGCGGTCAAGGCGATCAATGCGGCGCAGATGGCCTTGCGCGGCGACGGCCAGCACTTTATTTCCCTGGACCGGGTGATCCGCACCATGCGCGATACCGGGGCGGATATGCACGACAAGTACAAAGAAACGTCGCGCGGTGGGTTGGCGGTCAGCGCTGTTGAGTGCTGAGACCGCGTCGCCTGCATCGGGAGCAAGCCCCCTCCCACACTTGACCGCATTCCTACAGGATGTACTCGGTCAAATGTGGGAGGGGGCTTGCTCCCGATAGCGGTGGTCCAGGCGACACTGCTCACAAAGTGAACACCCCCAACCAAAACCGCCACCTTTTAGCGCGTCGCAAATAGATAAGTAGCCTGCGAACGATTTACCCCTCCGTTACCCGTCCCCCGTGCTTTGGGTGACAGACTTTTCCTACGCCCGCAAAGCGCCTTCCCACAAGTGCTACCGTTCTGCTCACGGCCCTTGAACGCCCATCCTGTGCGTTATATCCCACGTTTAATGCGCGGGCTTATATAGACGCGTCAACAGGTCGTTTTCAGGATTTGTTGAATGGCCATTCAAATTTAGGCATGGCATTTGCTCTATCAATTCAAAGCCTCTGTCCTTGCAAGGGATGAGCGCAATAACAAGAGCCTCGCCTGAGGCCATCACCTGCTTTGTGTGAGGAGATACTGTGATGACGTCGTCCAACTCCGGGGGCCAACCCCAGAACCGTGCGCCTCAATCCATCGGCTTTTTGCTGCTGGACAATTTCACGCTGATTTCCCTGGCGTCGGCCGTGGAACCGCTGCGCATGGCCAACCAGCTGTCCGGCCGCGAGCTGTATCGCTGGACAACCCTGAGTGTCGACGGCAACCAGGTGTGGGCCAGCGATGGCCTGCAGATCACGCCCGATGCCGCGATGCACAAGGCCCCGGTGCTGGACACGGTGATTGTCTGCGGCGGCGTCGGCATTCAGCGCACCGTCACCCGCGAACACGTGTCGTGGCTGCAAAGCCAGGCGCGTCAGTCCCGGCGTCTTGGGGCGGTGTGCACCGGCAGTTGGGCCCTGGCCTGCGCAGGTCTGCTCGATGGTTTTGATTGCAGCGTGCACTGGGAATGCCTGGCGTCGATGCAGGAAGCGTTCCCCCGCGTAGCCATGAGCACCCGCCTGTTCACCCTAGACCGCAACCGCTTCACCAGCTCCGGCGGCACTGCGCCGTTGGACATGATGCTGCACCTGATCAGCCGCGACCACGGCCGTGAACTGTCGGCAGCCATCTCCGAGATGTTTGTGTACGAACGCATCCGTAACGAACAGGATCACCAGCGCGTGCCGCTCAAGCACATGCTCGGCACCAACCAGCCCAAGCTGCAGGAAATCGTTGCGCTGATGGAAGCCAACCTGGAAGAGCCCATCGACCTGGACGAACTGGCGGTGTACGTCGCCGTGTCGCGTCGCCAACTGGAGCGGCTGTTCCAGAAATACCTGCACTGTTCGCCGTCGCGCTACTACCTCAAGTTGCGCTTGATCCGTGCGCGGCAGTTGCTCAAGCAGACGCCGATGTCGATCATCGAAGTGGCGTCGGTGTGCGGGTTTGTGTCCACGCCGCACTTCTCCAAGTGCTACCGCGAATACTTCGGCATTCCGCCGCGGGATGAGCGCGTAGGTTCCAACACCACCCAGCAAGTGGCGATGATGCCAATTCCGCAGGCACTGGTGTTGTCACCGCTGTCGGGGCCGATGTCGGCGTTGAGCCAGGCGCGCAATGAGTCGACGTTCGCCAGCGTAAGGCTCTGACACTGGCCGCTTTAAATTGTAGGAGCGAGCTTGCTCGCGAAAAACTCAAGATCGCTGCGGGGTGTCTGATTACCCGCGTTATCGTTGACGATTTTCGCGAGCAAGCTCGCTCCTACAGGGAGAGTGTCTCTCAGGCGCCAGAGTTCTGCTTGAACTGCATCAAAGCCGGCAACAACTGCTTATCGATCGCCTGCCGCACCGCCGGCAGAATCGTCGCCTTGCCGGTGTACATCTGTTCCACCATGCCCTTGAGCGCCCTGGCCCGCGCTTCGCTCAAACCGCGTACCGCACACTCGCATGCCTGCTCGGCCGTGGCACCGCTGGACACTTCAAAACCCAGCGAGCGCAGTTGGCTCAGCAGGTCATCCTGGTCAATCAAATCCGCGTGCATCATGACGTTTATCCTGGTGTAGGGAACGGTGATTGAGCTGGATTCTGGTAGGCCCCCGGCCGGTGGGCAAGCGCAGAATCGAGCAATGCCTCGGATGGCTATGAACAGGTCGTTTTCGGGTTACTCAGGCCTGCAGGTAATAGGCACACTGGCGCCAGGCACGCAGCTTGATGGTTTGGTCACCCTCGGGATGCACGGCTCACACAAGGCACCTCTGCCCCGATCCAGTCACGGCTGGTTCGGGGCTTTTTTTGCCGGCAAACCGATGACCCGGCCGAGCAGGGCGGGCCGTGGCAGCTCGGCCTGTGCAGCGCTGATTGCGGTGAGCTTGTGCAGCGTGGCCTCAGTGAACGGCGTTGCGTGCGGGCCGGCCAGGTCGACATGCAGCAGCATCTGTTCGTTGCCGGCCAGCTCCTTTTCATCACCCAGCAGATGCAGGCTGTGATAGAGGTGCAGGCGCTTGGCATCAAAGGCGATCAGTTGGGTGCGCACTTCGACCTCGGCCCCCAGCTTCACTTCGTGCAGGTAGTTCAAATGCAGTTCCAGGGTGAACAGCGAGTGGCCGCTGGCTTCACGGTTATCGCTGTCCAGGCCCAGGGTGTCCATCAACGCGTCGGTGGCGTAGCTGAAGATCAGCAGATAGAACGCATCGCGCAGGTGGCCGTTGTAGTCCACCCAGGCGGGCTGGATTCTAGTTGTGTAGGTTTTTAATGCGGACATGGGGCTGTACTCGGTAAAAAATGTGGGAGGGGGCTTGCCCCCGATGGCGGTTCGTCAGCGGCAGATGGGCTGGCTGACCCACCGCTATCGGGGGCAAGCTCCCTCCCACATTCTGTTATTCGGCGAAGGTCATGCCGTGTTTGGCTTTAGTAACCTTGACGGCCTCCAGCACCGCCAGCAAGCAATCATCACGATAGCGCTCCAGCGCCGAAATGCTGTGGCTGCCCAGTTGGTCGCTGGTACCGGCGACCACATCGTCAATCAACGTGTCGGTCAATTCGGGCGCGGGCAGATACGTCCACGGCAACTGCAACGCCGGGCCGAACTGCGCCATGAAGTGGCGCATGCCCGCGTCGCCGCCCGCCAGCGTGTAGGTGAGGAAGGTGCCCATGAACGACCAGCGCAGGCCGGCGCCAAAACGAATCGCGTCGTCGATTTCGCCGGTGGTCGCCACGCCATCGTTGACCAGATGCAGCGCCTCGCGCCACAGCGCTTCCAGGAGCCGGTCGGCAATAAACCCAGGCACTTCCTTGCGCACGTGCAGGGGCCGCATGCCGAGGGATTCATACACCTTGATGGCGGCTTGGATCGCCTCCGGCGCGGTGCGTTTGCCGCCCACCACCTCCACCAGGGGCAACAGGTACACCGGGTTGAAGGGGTGGCCGACCACGCAGCGTTCGGGGTGGGTCGAGTCCTCATAGAATTCGCTCGGCAGCAGCCCTGACGTGCTCGAGCCGATCAACGCATCCGGCTTGGCCGCTGCGCTGATCTGGCGGTGCAATTGCAACTTCAGCTCCAGGCGTTCCGGGGCGCTTTCCTGGATGAAGTCGGCGTCTTTGACGCACGCTTCGATGGTACTGACAAAGCGCAGGCGATCCTGGGAAGCGCCCGGGGCCAAGCCTTGTTTCTCCAGCGCGCCCCAGGCATTGGCGACACGCTTGCGCAGCGCCGCCTCGGCACCGGGCGCCGGGTCCCAGGCCACGACATCCAGGCCGTGGGCGAGGGCGCGGGATACCCAGCCGCTGCCGATAACACCGCTGCCGAGGGCGGCGAAGGTTTTGATTTCTGTGATAAAGCGCATGGGTGCATTCCTAAAGAGTTTGGTGATCCCCTGTGGGAGGGGGCTTGCCCCCGATGGCGGTGCGTCAGTCGATGCATTCGTTACTGATCCACCGCAATCGGGGGCAAGCCCCCTCCCACATTTTTTATCCGCGCTTGGTCAGGCCCATCTTCACGCGGCCTTCCGCCGGGGTCATGACCCGCGCCCCCAGGCGGCTGAGGATTTCACTGGCGCGCTCGACCAGTTGGCCATTGGTGGCGAGCACGCCCTTGTCCAGCCACAGGTTGTCTTCCAGGCCGACCCTCACGTTGCCGCCCAGCAGCACTGCTTGCGCTGCCATCGGCATTTGCATGCGGCCAATGCCGAAACCGGCCCACACCGCGTCGGCGGGCAGGTTGTCGACCATGGCTTTCATGGTGGTGGTGTCGGCCGGGGCGCCCCACGGGATGCCCAGGCACAGTTGAAACAGTGGGTTGTCGAGCAGGCCTTCCTTGATCATCTGCTTGGCGAACCACAGGTGGCCGGTGTCGAAGATTTCCAGCTCGGCCTTCACGCCCAGCTCTTGAATACGCTTGGCGCCCGCCCGCAGTTGCGCCGGGGTGGACACGTAAATGGTGTCGCCATCGCCGAAGTTCAGGGTGCCGCAGTCCAGTGTGCAGATTTCCGGCAGCAGTTCTTCCACATGCGCCAGGCGGGTCAGCGGGCCGACCAGGTCGGTGTTGGGACCGAACGCCATAGGGTGCTCGCCGCCGCCGATCTCCAGGTCGCCGCCCATGCCGGCAGTGAGGTTGACGATGATGTCGATGTCGGCCTCGCGGATGCGCTCCATCACTTCGCGGTACAGCGCCACGTCGCGGCTGAACTTGCCGGTGTGCGGGTCACGCACATGGCAGTGCACCACGGTCGCGCCGGCCTTGGCCGCTTCCACGGCGGCGGCCGCGATCTGTTTGGGGGTGACCGGTACGTGCGGGCTTCTGGCGCTGGTGTCGCCAGCACCGGTGAGTGCGCAGGTGATGATGACGTCGTGGTTCATGGGACGGTTCCTTACAGGCGTGGTGGTGCCGTTCGCGGCCTCAAATGGCCGCGAAACGGTGATTCGGAGAAGGTTATTGGCTGGTCAGTTTCAGGTTGGCAGCGGCGGGTTTGCCGTCGAAGGTGGTCACGCCTTGCAGCCAGCGCGCCTGGTCTTGCGGGTGATCCTTGAGCCACTGCCGGGCCGACTCAATGGGGTCCTTGTGATCCAGCAGGGGCTGCATCATCCGGCTCTCATCGGCGGCGGTGAAGGTCAGGTTGGTCAGCAGCTTGTGCACGTTGGGGCATTGCTCGGCGTAGGCCGGCGCGGTGACCGTCCACACGGTGGCCATGCCTTCGTTCGGGCCCAGGGCGTCGTCGCTGCCGGTGAGGTAGGTCATGGCGACGTTGACGTTCATCGGGTGCGGCGCCCAGCCGAAGAACACCACGGCTTCCTTGCGGCGTACCGCACGGTCGACGGCAGAGAGCATGGCCGCTTCACTGGATTCAACCAGTTGGAACTTGCCCAGGCCGAACTGGTTCTTGGCGATCATCGCCTTGATCTGGGTATTGGCGCCTGAGCCCGGCTCGATGCCATAGATCTTGCCGCCCAGCTCTTTCTCGAACTTGGCGATATCGGCAAAGGTCTTCAGGCCCTTGTCCGCCAGGTAAGTGGGGACTGCGAGAGTGGCGCGGGCGTCTTCCAGGCTCGGTTTGTCGAGCACCTTGACTTGCCCGGCGTCGACGAACGGCGTGATGGTCTGGGTCATCAGCGGGTTCCAGTAGCCCAGGAACAGGTCCAGGCGCTGGTCGCGGATGCCGGCAAAGATGATTTGCTGGGAGGCGCTGGTCTGTTTGGTTTTATAGCCGAGGCCGTCGAGCAACACCTGGGCCATGGCACTGGTGGCGATCACGTCGGTCCAGTTCACCACGCCCAGGCGTACGTTCTGGCATGAAGCGGCATCCGCTGCCATGACGTGGGTGCTCAAAATAGCGCTGACGCTGAGTGCAAGCACGCTGCGGCTGATCAGTCGGTTCATGGTGGAGCCCTCGGCAGGTCGTTATTGTGGGGTCCGGCGTCTTTGTGCGCCGTGCAGCCAAGTTACGTACCTTCGCCAGCGCCGAAACGCACAGCGGCGACCGGCTCTTGCACTGCAGCGACCTGCGCGCTTGAATCCGCCCTTGAACGGGAGTATCACAGTGCCACGCTGGTCGTCCCACGAGAGCGCCATCATGTCCCAGGATTTTTATTTTTTGCTGATGCCGGGGTTCTCGGCCATCGGCTTTATCTCCGCCCTTGAGCCGCTGCGCGTGGCCAATCGCTTTCGTGGCGAGTTGTACCGCTGGCACATATTGAGCGCCGACGGCGGTGCGGTGCTGGCGAGCAACGGCATGTCGGTCAACGCCGATGCCGCGCTGGAGCCGCTGAAAAAAGGCGCGACCTTATTGGTGGTGGCCGGCTTTGAACCCTTGCAGTTCGCTACGCCTGCCCTGGCGCACTGGTTGCGTCGCCTCGACCACGACGGTGCAACCCTCGGCGCCATCGACACAGGTGCCTGCGTACTGGCCGAGGCGGGCCTGCTCGACGGCCACCGGCTGACCCTGCACTGGGAAGCTATCGACGCCTTCAAGGAGGCCTATCCGCACCTCAGCGTGACCCAGGAGCTGTTCGAGATCGACCGCCGCCGCATCACCTGCGCCGGCGGCACCGCGTCCATCGACCTGATGCTCGACCTGATCGCCCAGGCCCACGGCCCGGACCTGGCAATCCAGGTCTCCGAGCAATTCGTGCTCGGCCGCATCCGCCCGCGCAAAGACCACCAGCGCATGCAAATCGCCACCCGCTACGGCATCCATAACAAGAAATTGGTGCAGGTGATCGGCGAAATGGAGCAGCACACCGAACCGCCCCTGAGCACCCTGGCCCTGGCCGAGGCGATCAAGGTCACCCGGCGCCAACTGGAGCGGCTGTTTCGCCTGCACCTGAACGACACGCCCAGCAACTTCTACCTGGGCCTGCGCCTGGAAAAAGCCCGGAAACTGCTGCGCCAGAGCGGCATGAGTGTGCTGGAGGTGAGCATTGCGTGCGGGTTTGAGTCGCCGTCGTATTTCACAAGGAGCTATCGGGCAAGGTTTGCGAAATGCCCGAGGGAGGATCGGCGACGGGAGGTGGTTTGATCGTTTTTTAGTCAATTAGGTATAAAAGCGGCCGGCACCGCGGATCAATGTGGGAGGGGGCTTGTCCCCGATGAGCATAGGTATCTACACAGTTTTGGTGCGACACCGCACCTGTGGCGAGGGAGCTAACGCGTATCTACCTGACGCTCCGAGGTCCAAATG
>NZ_CVTO01000094.1:0-43846 GCF_900004715.1 Pseudomonas sp. 24 E 13 | reverse complement strand
GATCAAGATCAAAAGCAGATCAAGAGCGACTCGCTTCGCATCGTGGTTACGGTTGAGCGCTACAGAGTTGCGTAGATACCTATGCCCCGATAGCGGTGGGTCAGCAGCACATAAGTGACTGACACACCGCCATCGGGGGCAAGCCCCCTCCCACAGTAGATTTTGGTGTGGCTTATTTTTTCAGCAGGGCCGAACACGCCGCCTTGTAAGCCTCGTGCTGATACTTGTTCAGCGTCGCGGGCAGGTCAAAGTTGTGCTTTTTGTTCTGCGCATTGATGGTTTGCGGTGACAAAAGCGTTACCTCCACCCCGTCCAGCAGTTGAAACACCCCTTCAATCTTGAATGTCGTCGGGCCACCGGCGAATTCGCCTTTCTTGCTGCGCTTCTTGATCGCGATACGGGTGATGGCGTTTGCCTGCACGAATGCCTTCACCTGTGCGGCGAAGGCCTTGACGTTGGCGGCCTCATCGTCGTCATCGAGGGCGATTTTCTTGGTGGCCAGGGCGACGTGGGTCAGCGCCTGGCTGTCCAGTGAAGCGAGGGCGATGATGGCTTCGCTGCCTTTGATTTCGATGCCGCAGAGGGTCATGAGTGGCCTTGGTTCAGATTGAAAGGGGTGGGGATTGTCGCTTATTCCTGCCCAATCGACTCCAAAAACTCCGACCGCTCGTCACTCATCCGCGCCAGGCAATCGTTGTGCGCAATCGCATAGGCCTTGGTGCCTGTGACCGCCGGGAAAGTGTCCACCGCACAATCGGCGTCGCGCAGTTTTTCCCATTTTTGCTGGGCGTCCTTCAGACGGGCGGTAATGTCCGCCAGTTTGGTCTTGTCGCTGCCATAGGTCGAACCCATGCGTTCGAGCAGCCCCTGATAGTTGTCCTTGAGCAATTGCTCGGCGGTGGTTTTGTTGTAGGTGGCGCATTCCAGGGTTTGCTGGTCGTTTTCGATGCCGTCGCACGGCGTGCTATCGGTGTCTTCGGCCGCGTGGACGCCGGTTGCGATGAGTGCCAAAGCCAGGAAAATCGATTTCATTGCGCCGTCTCATATCAGGTGATGCGGGAATTCTGGCTCAAGCGTAAGACAAAGAACAGCCGCCAGTCAGACCTCTCTTAACAGCCTTTGTCGTGGATTGACGCTTTCGGCAATTCCCCTGTCGTTTTTGCACCCGGCTCCGTCGGTCCCTGGGCATATGCTGGCCCCAAAGCGCCGGCAGACGATTCGGCGCATGAATCGCCAATAAGGGGACGCCTGATGAGCCCAGCCGAGTTGCACGCCGACAGCATCGTTATCGACGGTCTGATTATTGCCAAGTGGAACCGCGACCTGTTCGAAGACATGCGCAAAGGTGGCCTGACCGCCGCCAACTGCACGGTGTCGGTGTGGGAAGGCTTCCAGGCCACGATCAATAACATTGTTGCCAGCCAGACCCTGATCCGCGAGAACAGCGACCTGGTGATCCCGGTGAAAACCACCGCCGATATCCGCAAGGCCAAGGAGCAGGGCAAGACCGGCATTATCTTCGGCTTCCAGAATGCCCACGCGTTTGAAGACCAGCTCGGCTACGTCGAGATCTTCAAGCAGCTCGGCGTCGGGGTGGTGCAGATGTGCTACAACACCCAGAACCTGGTGGGCACCGGCTGCTACGAGCGTGATGGCGGCCTGTCGGGTTTCGGGCGTGAGATTGTCGGCGAGATGAACCGTGTCGGCATCATGTGCGACCTGTCCCACGTCGGTTCCAAGACCAGCGAAGAGGTCATCCTCGAATCGAAAAAGCCGGTGTGCTACTCCCACTGCCTGCCGTCCGGGCTTAAAGAGCACCCGCGCAACAAGTCCGATGAAGAACTCAAGTTCATCGCCGACCACGGCGGTTTTGTCGGCGTGACCATGTTCGCGCCGTTCCTGGCCAAGGGCATCGACTCGACCATCGACGACTACGCCGAAGCCATCGAATACACCATGAACATCGTCGGCGAAGACGCCATCGGTATCGGCACCGACTTCACCCAGGGCCATGGCCAGGATTTCTTTGAAATGCTGACCCATGACAAGGGCTATGCCCGTCGCCTGACCAGCTTCGGCAAGATCATCAACCCGCTGGGCATCCGCACCGTGGGCGAGTTCCCCAACCTGACCGAGACCCTGCTCAAGCGCGGCCACCCCGAACGCGTGGTACGCAAGATCATGGGCGAGAACTGGGTCAACGTCTTGAAGGACGTCTGGGGCGAATAAGCCAGACACCTATCGGCAACACCACCACGAATTTTTCTGGAGTTAAGTTTCCATGGCCAAGATCGCCCCGCAATTGCCTATCGAAGTCGACAGCGAAACCGGTGTCTGGACCTCCGACGCCCTGCCCATGCTGTACGTGCCGCGCCATTTCTTCGTCAACAACCACATGGGTATCGAAGAAGTACTGGGCGCCGACGCCTACGCCGAAATCCTCTACAAGGCCGGCTACAAATCCGCCTGGCACTGGTGTGAAAAAGAAGCCGAATGCCACGGCCTGGAAGGCGTCGCGGTGTTCGAGCATTACATGAAGCGCCTGTCGCAACGCGGCTGGGGCCTGTTCAAGATCCAGGACATCGACCTGGATAAAGGCACCGCCAGCGTCAAGCTTGAGCACTCGGCGTTCGTCTACGTGTACGGCAAGGTCGGGCGCAAAGTCGACTACATGTTCACCGGCTGGTTTGCCGGCGCCATGGACCAGATCCTGCAAGCGCGCGGCAGCAAAATCCGCACTGTGGCCGAACAAGTCTACGGAGGCTCCGAAGAGGGCCACGATGATGGCCTGTTCACCGTAAAACCGTTGTAAGCCGAGGACCGTGCCATGGCTTTCGAAGCAATGTTTGCGCCGATCCAGATCGGCAAACTGACCATCCGCAACCGCGTGCTCAGTACCGCCCACGCCGAGGTGTATGCCACCGACGGCGGCATGACCACCGACCGCTATGTGAAGTACTACGAAGAGAAAGCCAAGGGCGGTATCGGCCTGGCGATCTGCGGCGGCTCGTCGGTGGTGGCCATCGACAGCCCCCAGGAATGGTGGAGTTCGGTGAACCTGTCCACCGACCGCATCATCCCGCACTTCCAGAACCTGGCCGACGCCATGCACAAGCATGGCGCCAAGATCATGATCCAGATTACCCACATGGGCCGTCGTTCGCGTTGGGACGGCTTCAACTGGCCGACCCTGATGTCGCCGTCCGGCGTGCGTGAGCCGGTGCACCGCGCCACCTGCAAGACCATCGAGCCGGAAGAGATCTGGCGCGTGATCGGCAACTACGCCCAGGCTGCGCGCCGGGCCAAGGCCGGTGGCCTGGACGGGGTGGAACTGTCCGCCGTGCACCAGCACATGATTGACCAGTTCTGGAGCCCGCGGGTCAACAAGCGCACCGACGAATGGGGCGGCAGCTTCGAAGGCCGCATGAAGTTCGGCCTGGAAGTGCTCAAGGCCGTACGTGCCGAAGTGGGTGACGACTTCTGCGTGGGCATACGCCTGTGCGGTGACGAGTTCCACCCGGACGGTTTGTCCCACGAAGACATGAAGCAGATCGCCAAGTATTACGACGACACCGGCATGCTCGACTTCATCGGCGTGGTGGGCTCGGGGTGCGATACGCACAACACCCTGGCCAACGTGATCCCGAACATGAGTTACCCGCCGGAGCCGTTCCTGCACCTGGCGGCCGGTATCAAGGAAGTGGTCAAGGTCCCGGTGCTGCACGCGCAGAACATCAAGGACCCGAACCAGGCCACGCGCATCCTCGAAGGCGGCTATGTGGACATGGTCGGCATGACCCGTGCGCACATCGCCGATCCGCACCTGATCGCCAAGATCAAGATGGGCCAGATCGACCAGATCAAACAGTGCGTCGGCGCCAACTATTGCATCGACCGCCAGTACCAGGGCCTGGACGTGCTGTGCATCCAGAACGCCGCGACCTCCCGTGAATACATGGGCGTGCCGCATATCATCGAGAAGTCCACCGGGCCCAAGCGCAAGGTAGTCGTGGTGGGCGCAGGTCCTGCCGGTATGGAGGCTGCACGTGTCGCCGCCGAACGTGGCCACGACGTAACCCTGCTGGAGAAGAAAGAGTTTATCGGCGGGCAGATCACCACGGCATCGAAAGCGCCGCAGCGTGACCAGATCGCCGGTATCACGCGCTGGTATCAGTTGGAGCTGGCGCGCTTGAAAGTCGACCTGCGCCTGGGCGTGGCGGCGGATGCCGACACCATCCTCGACCTGCGCCCGGACGTGGTGGTGCTGGCCGTCGGTGGGCATCCGTTCATCGAGCAGAACGAACACTGGGGCGCTGCCGAAGGGTTGGTGGTGAGCAGTTGGGACGTGCTCGACGGCAAAGTCGCACCCGGCAAGAACGTCTTGGTGTACGACACCATCTGCGAATTCACCGGCATGTCGGTGGCGGATTTCCTTGCGGACAAAGGCTGCCAGGTCGAGATCGTCACCGACGATATCAAGCCGGGTGTGGCCATCGGCGGTACGTCGTTCCCGACTTACTACCGCAGCATGTACCCCAAGGAAGTGATCATGACCGGCGACATGATGCTGGAAAAGGTCTACCGCGAAGGCGACAAACTGGTGGCGGTGCTGGAGAACGAATACACCGGGGCCCAAGAGGAGCGGGTGGTGGACCAGGTGGTGATCGAAAACGGCGTGCGCCCGGACGAAGAAATTTACTACGCCCTCAAGCCAGGCTCGCGCAACAAGGGCCAGATGGACGTCGAAGCCCTGTTCGCGATCAAGCCGCAGCCGTGCCTGAGCGAGACGGGTGAGGGGTACTTGCTGTTCCGCATCGGTGACTGCGTGGCCCAGCGTAATACCCACGCTGCGATCTACGACGCCCTGCGCCTGTGCAAAGACTTTTGATGAGGTGAACGCGGTCAAATGTGGGAGAGGGCTTGCCCCCGATAGCGGTGGTTCAGCGACAGCTGTATCAACTGACACTCCGCCATCGGGGGCAAGCCCCCTCCCACATTCAAGGCCAGTTTCACAGTAGGCCTGTGTGGTCTTTGGGAGCTTCACCATGTTGAACACCTTGCTGCCTATTCTCTTGTTTGCCGCCCTGGGCCTCGCGGTCCTTGGTGCCTTGCGCCGGGCAAACATGTGGCGCCGTGGCCGCGCCTCCAAGGTCGACCTGCTTGGCGGCCTCTTGGCGATGCCCAAGCGCTACATGGTCGACCTGCACCACGTGGTCGCCCGCGACAAATACATTGCCAATACCCACGTCGCTACGGCGCTGGGGTTTGTGCTGTCGGCGTTGCTGGCAATCCTGGTGCATGGGTTCGGCCTGCAAAACCGTATCCTCGGTTACGCCTTGCTGCTGGCCTCGACCTTGATGTTTGTCGGCGCCATCTTCATGTACCTGCGCCGCCGCAATCCGCCTGCCCGCCTGTCCAAAGGCCCGTGGATGCGCCTGCCGAAAAGCCTGATGGCGTTTTCGGTGAGTTTCTTCCTCGTGACCCTGCCGGTCGCCGGGATTCTGCCCGCCGACTTCGGTGGCTGGCTGCTCGCTGCGCTGCTCGGCGTGGGCGTGCTGTGGGGCGTGTCCGAAATGTTCTTCGGCATGACCTGGGGCGGGCCGATGAAACATGCTTTCGCCGGCGCCCTGCACCTGGCCTGGCACCGCCGCGCCGATCGCTTTGGTGGCGGCCGTTCCACCGGTTTGAAACCGCTGGATCTGAGCGACAAGACCGCGCCACTGGGTGTGGAAAAACCCAGGGATTTTACCTGGAACCAATTGCTCGGCTTCGACGCCTGTGTGCAGTGCGGCAAGTGCGAAGCGGCGTGCCCGGCGTTCGCGGCCGGCCAGCCGTTGAATCCGAAAAAACTCATCCAGGACATGGTGGTCGGCCTGGCCGGTGGCACCGATGCCAAGTTCGCCGGCAGCCCGTACCCGGGCAAACCGATTGGTGAACACGCCGGCAACCCGCACCAGCCGATCGTCAACGGCCTGGTGGACGCCGAGACCCTGTGGTCGTGCACCACCTGCCGCGCCTGTGTGGAAGAGTGCCCGATGATGATCGAGCACGTCGACGCCATCGTCGACATGCGTCGCCACCTCACCCTGGAAAAAGGCGCCACGCCGAACAAGGGCGCCGAAGTCCTGGAAAACCTGATCGCCACCGACAACCCCGGCGGCTTCGCCCCCGGCGGTCGCCTGAACTGGGCGGCGGACCTGAACCTGCCGCTGCTCAGCGACAAGAGCAGCTGCGACGTGCTGTTCTGGGTCGGTGACGGTGCCTTCGACATGCGTAACCAGCGCACCCTGCGCGCGTTCGTCAAGGTGCTCAAGGCGGCAGGTGTGGATTTTGCGGTACTCGGTCTTGAAGAGCGCGACAGCGGCGACGTGGCGCGGCGCCTGGGCGATGAAGCGACGTTCCAACTGCTTGCCTCGCGCAATATCCAGACCCTGGCCAGGTACAGTTTCAAACGCATCGTCACCTGCGACCCGCACAGTTTCCACGTGCTGAAAAACGAGTACGGCGCCTTCAACGGCAACTACCTCGTGCAGCACCACAGCACCTTCATGGCCGAGTTGATCGGCGACGGCGCGCTGAACCTGGGCCAGCACAAAGGCACCAGCGTGACCTACCACGACCCGTGCTACCTGGGCCGCTACAACGGCGAATACGAGGCGCCGCGCCAAGTGCTGCGCGCGCTGGGCATCGAGGTCAAGGAGATGCAACGTTCGGGCTTCCGTTCGCGCTGCTGCGGCGGCGGCGGCGGAGCACCGATCACGGACATTCCCGGCAAGCAGCGTATCCCGGATATGCGCATGGACGACATCCGCGAAACCGGCGCCGAGCTGGTGGCCGTGGGTTGCCCGCAGTGCACCGCAATGCTCGAAGGCGTGGTCGAACCGCGCCCGCTGATCAAGGACATCGCCGAACTGGTGGCCGACGCGCTGCTTGAAGACGCCCTGCCTGCGAAGGCGCCCCCCAAACGTGAACCTGCGGAGGTGCACTGATGAGCGACATTATCCGCCGCGACCCACGGGCCGAATGGATCGCCCGCAATCGCCTGCACCCGCTGCATGCGGCGATGCAGCCGGTGCAACAGAGTTGGATGGGGCCTAACGGCGTCATCCGCAAGAATGTGCACGGTGTGGGGTTTATCGGCCCCAACGGCATCAAGCGCATCGACCGCAGCGGCGCGCAACAGGGCGGTGCGGCCAAGCGTACGGCGGCGGTGCAAGTGCAACTGCCGCTGCATCAGGTTGCGGCGCCGGCGTTCTACATCAACGTGGTGCCGGATATGGTCGGTGGCCGCTTGAGCAGCCACGACCGCGATGTGCTCGGCCTGGCCCGGCAACTGGCCGGCAATGACGGCGCGGTACTGGCCGTGGTGTTTGGTGAACACAAGGAAAATGCATTTGCCACAGCCGGCGTAGACCGCCTGCTGGTGCTGGATGGTCACGAATTCGACGGTTATTCACCGGAGCAACGCGTCCAGGGCCTGCGGGCTGTGGATAACCAGTTCAATGCGCGTCACTGGTTGCTGCCCGACAGCCGCAGCGGTGGCGGTGAACTGGGCCGCCGTTTCGCCGCCAGCCTCAGGGAACGCCCGGCCACGCGGGTGTGGCAGATCAAAGGCGAGTCGTGTATCGGACGCGCCGGCGCGGGCCAGGAAGATTTGGCGCGGCCGCTGCCACGCCTGATTCTCGCCGCCGTCGAGTGCGCCGATCCGGTCAGCGAGACGCGCCATGAAGTGTTGCCCGTGGAGTTATCCACAACCCTGGCACGCAGCCTGCCGCGTATCGAAGACCTTGGCGCGGTGGCAGTGGACCCGGCGGCGATTCCGATGGCCGAAGCCGAATTCATTTTCTCCGGCGGTAACGGCGTGAAGGATTGGACGCTGTTCCACCAGACCGCCGCCGCCCTGGGCGCCACCGAAGGCGCTTCACGGGTCGCGGTGGACGATGGCTTCATGGCGCGCGATCGCCAGGTCGGCGCCAGCGGCACCTGGGTCACGGCGCGGGTGTACGTGGCCGTGGGTATTTCCGGGGCGATCCAGCACCTGCAAGGCATCGGTGCCTGCGACAAGGTGGTGGCGATCAACCTCGACCCCGGCTGCGACATGATCAAGCGTGCCGACCTGTCGGTGATCGGCGAAAGCGCCGCGATTCTGCACGCCTTGATCGCTGCGGTCGAGGCCTACCGCAACGGCGCCAAGCGCGATGCAGCCTAGGGACATGACCATGAAAACCAATGTAATCAGCCTGGTATCCATCGGCGCCCATCCCACTTCCGGGCGCCCGCGCCGTGCCGAACAAGATGCGCGTGCCGTCGAGCTTGGCCTGCAAATGGCTGGGGATAAGTTGCAGGTGCTGCACGCCGGCGACATCAGCGAGCCGACCTTGCGCAGCTATCTGGGCATGGGATTGGCACAACTGCATGTGCTGGAACAGCCGGCCGGTGCCGATGCGTTGCCGGTGTTGAGCGACTATCTGCGCGACGCCGGCGCCCAGGTGGTGCTGACCGGCAGCCAGGCGGAAACCGGCGAGGGCTCGGGCATGCTGCCGTTCCTGTTGGCCGAGCAGCTGGGTTGGCCGCTGATTGTGGGGCTGGCTCAAGTCGAGTCCATCGACGCCGGCGTGGCCCATGTGCTGCAGGCGTTGCCACGCGGCCAGCGACGGCGCCTGAAGGTGCGCCTGCCGTTTCTGGCGACGGTGGATAACGCCGCTCCCAAGCCGCGCCAGAGTGCCTACGGCCCGGCGCAACGTGGTGAGCTTGCCGCCCACGACGTCGAGATTGAACAGGATGAGTTATTCACAGACGCGCTGCTGCAACCGGCCAAGCCTCGGCCCAAGCGCCTCAAGGTGATCAAGGCCAAGAGCGGCGCTGATCGCATGAAGGCCGCGACGGCCAAGGCCAGCGGGGGCGGTGGGCAGGTGCTCAAGGGTGTGAGTGCTGAAGAGGGCGCGCAGGCCATACTCAAATTGCTCATAGAAGAAGGCGTCGTACGCTGATTCCCTGTGGGATTACCCACAATCGCTGTTGATGCGCCTGTGGATAACCTGTTCGCGGTTGTCTACACCCCCGGCGCATCATGCCCTGCAGCCCTCTGTACGAAAAATAACCAGCCTAACTGGCGGTTTTTACTGGGGTTTTTCCCGGGTGGGCGTACAGACTTGCCCCCAAAGTCTGTTGGCGCTTCTGTGGATAAGATGTTCGCTGTCGGCTGGGGGCCTTATAGATAAAGGCTTTGCTCGATACGATCAAAATATGATCAATTGTCGTGTTTACCTCTCTAAACACCCCTGAATCCCCCGAGATATGCAGCTTTGAGGTGGTTTTCCACAGTGTGGGCAAAGTTGCCCCCAAAGTCTGTTGGTGCTTCTGTGGATAAGGTGTTCGCGTACCGCTGCAGGGCACGTAGTTCGAGGCTTTCAATGGGTTGATCAAAAAACGATCAGGCGCGTGTTAAATCCATGCATATGAATAAGTCACGGATTTTCCTGGTTTAATTTTGAAGGCGGCCGGCAGTTGCCCACAATTGCTGTGGGTGGCTTTGTGGATAAGTTGTTGGGTAACCGCTGAAGCGCCCAGCCGCAGGGGGCTTGACTACTGTTGGTCAAATTTTGAACAGCTCAGACTCTTAATGTGGGAGGGGGCTTGCCCCCGATAGCGGTGCATCAGCCCATGAAGTTGCCGGCTGAACCACTGCAATCGGGGGCAAGCCCCCTCCCACATTTTATCCACGGTGTGTCAGTTACTCGTGCGCGGCCACGCCCTTGAGGTAAGGCGCAGGCGCTGCCCCCAGGTTGTTGAGCATGCGCTCGCTGTACCAATCCACAAAATTCACTACACCGAATTCATAGGTCTTGGAGTACGGCCCCGGCTGGTAAGCGGTGGAGTTGATGCCGCGCTGGTTCTCTTCGGCCAAGCGCCGATCCTGGTCATTGGTGGCGTCCCACACCTGGCGCATGCGCTCCACGTCGTAGTCCACGCCTTCCACGGCGTCCTTGTGCACGATCCACTTGGTGGTGACCATGGTTTCCTGGGCGCTGATCGGCCACACGGTGAACACGATGATGTGGTCGCCCATGCAGTGGTTCCACGAGTGGGGCAGGTGCAGGATTCGCATCGAGCCCAGATCGGGATTTTTGATCCGGCCCATCAACTTGGCGCAGCCCTGCTTGCCGTCCAGGGTCATCGACACGGTGCCCTTGAGCAGCGGCATGCGCACGATGCGGTTACGCAGGCCGAAGCTGGCGTGGGCGTAAGGAATCTTCTCGGCATCCCAGGCGGCGGCGGAGGCGGCCACATGATCCTTGAACGCCTGGTCGGCGCGCGGGTCAGTGACGTCGTCCCACTCCAGCAGGGTTTTCAGCAGTTCCGGGTGCGACGCGTTGCAGTGGTAGCACTCGCGGTTGTTTTCCAGCACCAGTTTCCAGTTGGCTTTTTCGAACAAGGTGGTCTGGATCGCCACCTTGGTGTTTTCCATGTCGTAGGGTTCCATGTAGTGGTTCAGGGTCGACAGGAAGTCATCGATGGCCGGCGGATTCTCGGCCATGCTGATGAAGATGTAGCCGCCGGCGGTCTTCACGTTTACCGGTTTGAGGCCGTACTGCTTCATGTCGAAGTCGGCGCCCATCTCGGTACCGGCAAACAACAGGCGACCGTCCAGCTCGTAGGTCCACTGGTGGTAGTGGCACACGAGCTTGGCAACCTTGCCCTTGTCGCTGGTGCACAAGCGCGAACCACGGTGACGGCACACGTTGTGAAACGCATGCACCACGCCTTCGGCGCCACGGATCACGATGATCGGGTTCTTGCCCACTTGCAGGGTCAGGTAGTTGCCCTTGGTGGGGATTTCGCAGGTCATGCCGGCGATCAACCACTCTTTCTGGAAAATTTCCTGCATGTCGATATCGAACAGCCGCTCATCAGAGTAAAACGGCTGCGGCAGCGAATAGGTGCGTTCGCGCTCTTGCAGCATGTGCGCGGTGGCCTTGCGTGCGGGTTCCAGCGGATCGCCCAAGCTTAAGGTTGCGGTGACGTCCATCGTGTATGTCCTCATGGCCATTCTGTGTGGCCGGCGAATAGTGGCTGATCAGGTTTGCAGCAAGGCGTAAAGAACGCGTCTTTGTTGGGAGCGAGTGTGGGCCCGGCGTGGGGGCGAACCTTATCCATGGGCGACATGGCCCAATCTGATCCCGACGCGCAAGCCCCTGTCGTTGGGGGCTGGTCGCGGTAAGTATGTGAATGTCGCAGATAGGTAAATGGGCGATTCGCGCGTTACGCAGAATCGCCACCATAAGGCCGAGCCTCGGCGGTGGAGAACAACATGTCCAATAATTTCCTGAACCCGGTAACCACCCAGACCTGGGCCAATGGTCGGCACATCGTCCGTTGCGTCAAAGTCATCCAGGAAACCTGGGACGTGCGCACCTTCTGTTTCATGGCCGACCAGCCGATCCTGTTCTTTTTCAAGCCGGGGCAATTCGTCACCCTGGAGTTGGAGATCGAAGGCCAGCCGATCATGCGCTCGTACACCATTTCCAGTTCGCCGTCGGTGCCGTACAGCTTCTCGGTGACCATCAAGCGCGTGCCGGGCGGCCGCGTTTCCAACTGGTTGCACGATACGCTGCATGAAGGCCAGGAGCTGGCGGTGCACGGGCCGGTCGGGCTGTTCAATGCGATCGACTTCCCGAGCCCCAAAGTGCTGTATCTGAGCGGCGGCGTCGGCATCACGCCGGTGATGTCCATGGCGCGCTGGTTCTACGACACCAACGCCAATGTCGACATGACGTTCGTGCACAGCGCCCGTTCACCCAAGGACATCATCTACCACCGCGAGCTGGAACACATGGCGTCGCGGATCGACAACTTCAGCCTGCACCTGATCTGCGAGAAGCATGGTCTTGGGGAGCCCTGGGCCGGCTACCGTGGCTACCTGAACCACAAGATGCTGGAACTGATGGTGCCGGAC
The DNA here is from genome assembly GCF_900004715.1 of Pseudomonas sp. 24 E 13. Lineage (NCBI taxonomy): Bacteria > Pseudomonadati > Pseudomonadota > Gammaproteobacteria > Pseudomonadales > Pseudomonadaceae > Pseudomonas > Pseudomonas sp. 24 E 13. The sequence goes on along the minus strand of NZ_CVTO01000094.1, from coordinate 31,890 downwards.
TTCCTTGAGCGTGAAGTGTTCTGCTGCGGCCCGACGCCGTACATGAGCGCGGTGAAGCGCCTGCTGGAAGCCGCCGGTTTCGACATGACGCGCTATCACGAAGAGTCCTTTGGCGCGACGCCAGCGGAAGCGCGGGCCGACGCAGTGGAGCAGGCCGAACAAGCGGCGGATGCGCCGGAAGTCGACCTGGCGGACCTGCACCAGGTGGAATTCATCGCATCGGGCAAAAGCATTCGGGTGGCCCCCGGCGAGACTGTCCACGCGGCAGCTGCCAAGCTGGGTCTGTTGATCCCCAAAGCCTGCGGCATGGGCATCTGCGGCACGTGCAAGGTGATGAAGCTGGGCGGGGAGGTCGAGATGGAGCACAACGGCGGGATTACTGAAGAGGATGAAGCCGAGGGTTATATCCTGTCGTGCTGCAGTGTGCCGAAGGGCGATGTGCGTATCGAGTTCTGACAGCCGATCGTTCCCACGCGGAGCGTGGGAACGATCGGAGTGAAGGGTTACTGGGCGTAGATGTGTACGACGAAGTGCTGGCCTGAGGCTGTCAGTTCATAGACTTTGTCGTAGATCCTCAGCGTCCTCGATGGCTCGCGGATGGTGTCGCCGACCTTTGCGTATTTCCTGAACTCGTCCCAGTCGATAACGGTGGTGCTGGTAGTGTTGTCGCCTTGCACCAGGCTATTGACGTTGCTTTGATATTCCATGATTGAGCTCTCCATTGGATTTGCAGCCGACTATTCGGCAGGCAATAAACCCGGAAGGTGGCAGTGATCGCTGCGTTTTCCTTGCGGGTTCCAAGAGGCTAGACAATGAAATTCGAGTGCGCTGCTGTCAGAAATATCAAAAAACAGACTCGGCAATCGGCCAGCACGCACCGTTCTGATTTCTACTTCAAGCGTTCATCACTTCCCTGATGTCGGCCGCCAATTCTCTTACACGCTCTTCTTCGGTATCCCACGCACACATGAAGCGCGCGCCGCCTTTGCCGATGAAGGTGTAGAAGCGCCAGCCCTTGGCCGTCAAGGCTGCGATAGCCGGTTCCGAGAGTTGCAGGAACACGCCGTTGGCCTGCACCGGGAACATCAGTTCCACGCCGGGAATGTCCGCCACCAGGCTGCTGAGCAATTGCGCGCAGTGGTTGGCGTGGCGAGCATGCTTGAGCCAGGCGTCGTTTTCGAGCAGGCCCACCCATGGCGCGGACAGGAAGCGCATTTTCGACGCGAGCTGGCCGGCCTGTTTGCAGCGGTAGTCGAAGTCTTCGGCCAGCTTATGGTTGAAGAACAGGATCGCTTCGCCCACCGCCATGCCGTTCTTGGTGCCGCCGAAGCACAGCACGTCCACGCCGGCCTTCCAGGTCAGGTCGGCCGGTGAGCAGCCCAGAAACGCACAGGCGTTGGAGAAGCGCGCGCCGTCCATGTGCAGGTTCAGGCCCAGCTCTTTGCAGGTGGCGCTGATGGCGCGGATTTCTTCCGGGGTGTAGACGCTGCCGACTTCGGTGGCCTGGGTGAGGGTGACCACGCGCGGTTTCGGGTAGTGAATGTCCTGGCGCTTGAGGGCGATTTCGCGGATCGACTCCGGCGTCAGCTTGCCGTTTTCGGTGCGTGCAGTGAGCAGCTTGGAGCCGTTGGAGAAAAACTCCGGCGCGCCGCACTCATCGGTCTCGACGTGGGCGGTTTCCGAGCAAATCACGCTATGGTAGCTCTGGCACAGCGAAGACAGCGCCAGGGAGTTGGCGGCGGTGCCGTTGAAGGCGAAGAACACTTCGCAGTCGGTTTCGAACAGATTGCGGAAACCGTCGGCGGCGCGGTGGGTCCACTCATCATCGCCATAGGCACGTTGATGGCCCTGGTTGGCTTGTTCCATGGCGGCCCAGGCTTCCGGGCAGATGCCGGAATAGTTGTCGCTGGCGAATTGTTGGCTCTTGTCGGTCATGGCCCATTCCTGTGGTCGATGTTGGTGCGCACTTTAACCAAGATTGGGAGGGAGGCGCACGCACTGTAAATGCAAAGTCGGTGGGGAATTATGCACGGTACTGACACCTTGCCTGTCGGACATGTCCGAGATGGCGCTTTGGACCTGCTCAAGTGGCTGGCGCTGCTGAGCATGGTGCTGGATCACCTGCGCTATGTGGGCCTGAGCCTCGATGGCTTGTATGTGCCCGGGCGCCTGGCGTTCCCATGGTTTTGCCTGGCGATTGCAGCGAATCTGCACCGGGTTCGACATGCCCCGGTGACCGGCCACTGGCGCTACTTGGGTTGGTTGTTGCTGTTCAGCGTGATCAGCGAAGTGCCGTATCGGATGTTCATCGAGGATGCCGATACCTTGAACGTATTGCCGACCCTGGCGCTGGGCCTGCTGGTTGCCCGAGGATGGCAGCACAAGGCGGTGGTTGATCGAGGATTGGCGCTGATCGCTCTCACAATAGCGGCCGTGTTTTCAACCCAGCTGATGTTCGGTTTCTTTGGTGTATTGCTGCCGTTGGCGATGCTGCTGGTGTTTCGCCGGCCCTGGTATTTCAGCGTGGTGCCGGGTTTGGTCTGCGTCGCCGCCAATCAATGGCAGATTCTGCTCAATAGCGGCAGCCTAGTGGCGATGCTTGGGTTGGCGACGTGTCTGATTGCGCCGCTGGCAGGATTGGTCTTATTGCGACACGCCAGAAATCTCTCTCCACCGGCCATGCGCCGTTGGGCCTATGCCCTTTATCCCCTGCACTTCCTCCTGCTGTTACTCCTTCGCAAACTCATCGCCTAACCCATGTAGGAGCGAGCTTGCTCGCGAAAAAACGTCAACGATAACGCGCGCTGCCTGATTGAGCGTGGCGCCCTCAGGGTTTTCGCGAGCAAGCTCGCACCTACAGTTTGTCGGCCCTCAGTTAGCATTTGCTCAGGCCATGTCGTAAACGCACCTTTGCGTGGCGTGCGCAGGCATTTGGCCCGCACGCGCCAGCCCTACCATCGCATCAAAGGGCCCTGCGAGGGCCTCAACAATACGAAAGGCTGGGAGAGACGCGATGTTCAGCAAACAAGACCAGATCCAGGGATATGACGACGCACTGCTGGCGGCGATGAATGCCGAGGAGCAGCGTCAGGAAGACCATATCGAGCTGATCGCGTCGGAGAACTACACCAGCAAACGTGTGATGGAAGCGCAAGGCAGCGGCCTCACCAACAAATACGCCGAAGGTTACCCGGGCAAGCGTTACTACGGTGGCTGCGAGCATGTGGACAAGGTCGAGGCCCTGGCCATCGAGCGTGCCAAGCAACTGTTCGGTGCCGATTACGCCAACGTGCAACCGCACTCCGGTTCGTCCGCCAACAGCGCGGTGTACCTGGCGCTGATCAATGCCGGCGACACGATCCTGGGCATGAGCCTGGCCCACGGCGGCCACCTGACTCACGGCGCCAAAGTGTCGTCCTCGGGCAAGCTGTACAACGCGGTGCAATACGGCATCAACACCGACACCGGCCTGATCGACTACGACGAAGTCGAGCGCCTGGCCGTGGAGCACCAGCCGAAAATGGTCGTGGCCGGTTTCTCCGCCTACTCCAAGACCCTGGATTTCCCACGCTTCCGTCAGATTGCCGACAAGGTGGGCGCGCTGTTGTTCGTCGACATGGCCCACGTCGCCGGTCTGGTTGCCGCCGGTCTGTACCCGAACCCGCTGCCCTACGCCGACGTGGTCACCACCACCACCCATAAGACCCTGCGCGGTCCGCGTGGCGGCCTGATCCTGGCTAAGGCCAACGAAGCCATCGAGAAAAAACTCAACGCTGCCGTATTCCCCGGCGCCCAGGGCGGCCCGCTGATGCATGTGATCGCCGGCAAGGCGGTGTGCTTCAAGGAAGCGCTGGAGCCCGGCTTCAAGGCGTATCAGCAGCAGGTGATCGACAACGCCCAGGCGATGGCCGAGGTGTTCATCAAGCGCGGCTACGACGTGGTCTCCGGTGGCACCGATAACCATTTGTTCCTGGTCAGCCTGATCCGTCAGGGCCTCACCGGCAAAGAGGCGGACGCCGCCCTCGGTCGCGCCCACATCACCGTCAACAAGAACGCCGTGCCCAATGACCCGCAGTCGCCCTTCGTGACCTCGGGCCTGCGTATCGGCACCCCGGCGGTGACCACCCGTGGTTTCAAGGTGCCGCAGTGCGTCGAGTTGGCTGGTTGGATCTGCGACATCCTCGACAACCTCGGCGACGCCGACGTCGAGGCCAACGTGGCCAAGCACGTGTCTGCCCTGTGCGCTGATTTCCCGGTTTATCGCTGAGCGCGGTTTTGGAGTAATGACTATGCAACGCTACTCAGGCTTCGGCCTCTTCAAGCACTCCCTCAGCCATCACGAAAACTGGCAGAAGATGTGGCGCACGCCGACCCCGAAAAAGGTCTACGACGTGGTCATCGTCGGCGGCGGCGGGCATGGTCTGGCGACCGCCTACTACCTGGCTAAAGAGCACGGCATCACCAATGTGGCCGTGGTCGAGAAAGGTTGGCTGGGCGGCGGTAACACCGCGCGCAACACCACCATCGTGCGTTCCAACTACCTGTGGGACGAGTCGGCGCACCTGTACGAACACGCGATGAAACTCTGGGAAGGTTTGTCCCAGGACCTGAACTACAACGTGATGTTCTCCCAGCGCGGCGTGTACAACCTGTGTCACACCCTGCAGGACATCCGTGATTCCGAGCGCCGCGTCAGCGCCAACCGCCTCAACGGCGTGGACGGCGAACTGCTCAATGCCAAGCAAGTGGCCGACGAGATTCCGTACCTGGACTGCTCGAAGAACACCCGCTACCCGGTGCTCGGCGCCACTGTGCAACGTCGCGGCGGCGTGGCCCGTCACGATGCCGTGGCCTGGGGCTTTGCCCGCGCCGCCGACGCACTCGGCGTGGACTTGATCCAGCAGACCGAAGTGATCGGCTTTCGCAAGGAAAACGGCGTGTGCATCGGCGTGGAAACCAACAAGGGCTTTATCGGCGCCAAGCGCGTCGGTGTGGTGACCGCCGGTAACTCCGGGCACATGGCTTCGCTGGCCGGTTTCCGCCTGCCGATCGAATCCCATCCACTGCAAGCACTGGTATCGGAGCCGATCAAGCCGATTATCGACAGCGTGATCATGTCCAACGCCGTGCACGGTTACATCAGCCAGTCCGACAAGGGCGACCTGGTGATCGGCGCCGGTATCGACGGCTACAACGGCTACGGCCAGCGCGGCTCGTACCCGGTGATCGAACACACCATCCAGGCCATCGTCGAGATGTTCCCGGTGCTCTCACGCGTGCGCATGAACCGCCAGTGGGGCGGCATCGTCGACACCACGCCGGACGCGTGCCCGATCATCTCCAAGACCCCGGTCCCGAACATGTTCTTCAACTGCGGGTGGGGCACCGGTGGCTTCAAGGCCACGCCGGGCTCAGGCAACGTGTTTGCCGCGAGCCTGGCCAAGGGTGAAATGCACCCGCTGGCCGCACCTTTCTCCATCGACCGTTTCCACAACGGTGCGCTGATCGACGAACACGGCGCTGCGGCCGTCGCCCACTAACAGGAGAACCACCTCATGTTGCATATCTTCTGTCCTCACTGTGGCGAACTGCGCTCCGAAGAGGAATTCCACGCGTCCGGCCAAGCGCACATCCCGCGCCCGCTGGACCCGAATGCCTGCACCGACGCCGAGTGGGGCGACTACATGTTCTTTCGCGACAACCCCCGTGGCCTGCACCACGAACTGTGGATTCACGCTGCCGGTTGCCGCCAGTATTTCAACGCCACCCGCGACACTGTGACCTACGAAATTCTTGAAACCTACAAGATCGGTGAGAAGCCTCAGTTCACCGCCAAGGCCTCTGGAGAGAAGGTATGAGCCAGATCAATCGCCTGTCCAACGGTGGCCGGATCGACCGCAATAAAGTCCTGACCTTCACGTTCAACGGCCAGAGCTACAAAGGCTTTGAAGGTGACACCCTGGCCGCCGCCCTGCTGGCCAACGGCGTCGATATCATCGGCCGCAGCTTCAAATACTCGCGCCCGCGCGGCATCTTTGCCGCCGGTGCCGAAGAGCCGAACGCGGTGCTGCAGATCGGCGCCACCGAAGCCACCCAGATCCCCAACGTGCGCGCCACGCAACAGGCGCTGTACCAGGGCTTGGTCGCCACCAGCACCAACGGCTGGCCGAGCGTCAACAACGACATGATGGGCATTCTTGGCAAGGTCGGCGGCAAGCTGATGCCGCCGGGTTTCTACTACAAAACCTTCATGTACCCGCAATCGTTCTGGATGACCTACGAGAAGTACATCCGCAAGGCAGCCGGCCTTGGCCGCTCGCCGACCGAGAACGACCCGGACACCTACGACAACTTCAACCGTCATTGCGACGTACTGGTGGTCGGCGCAGGCCCTGCCGGTCTCGCCGCAGCACTGGCGGCTGCGCGCAGCGGTGCGCGGGTGATCATCGCCGATGAGCAGGAAGAGTTCGGGGGTTCGCTGCTCGATTCCCGCGAAAGCCTCGACGGCAAGCCTGCCACCGAATGGGTTGCCAGCGTCCTCGCTGAACTCAAAGCCCTGCCGGACGTGGTGCTGCTGCCCCGCGCCACCGTCAACGGCTACCACGACCATAACTTCCTGACCATTCACGAGCGCCTCACCGACCACCTTGGCGACCGCGCGCCGATTGGCGTGGTGCGCCAGCGTATCCACCGTGTGCGTGCCAAGCGTGTGGTGCTGGCCACCGGTGCGTGCGAGCGCCCGCTGGTGTACGGCAACAACGACGTGCCGGGCAACATGCTGGCCGGTGCGGTCTCTACCTACGTGCGTCGCTACGGCGTGGCACCGGGCAAGAAACTGGTGCTGTCGACCAACAACGACCACGCCTACCGCGTTGCGCTGGACTGGCTCGATGCGGGTCTGCAAGTGGTTGCGGTGGCTGATGTGCGCCACAACCCACGCGGTGCCCTGGTTGAAGAGGCTCGCGCCAAGGGCATTCGTATCCTCACCGGCAGCGCCGTGGTCGAAGCCCGTGGCACCAAGCGTGTGAGCGCTGCGCGAGTGGCTGCGATCGATGTTAAAGCCCATAAAGTCACCAGCCCCGGCGAGTGGCTGGACTGCGACCTGGTGGCCAGCTCCGGCGGCTACAGCCCGGTGGTCCACCTGGCTTCGCACCTGGGCGGCAAGCCGACCTGGCGTGAAGATATCCTCGGTTTTGTGCCGGGCGAAGCGCCGCAAAAACGCGTGTGCGTCGGTGGTATCAACGGCGTCTACGGCCTCGGTGATTCCCTGGCCGACGGTTTTGAAGGCGGCGTGCGCGCGGCCAGCGAAGCCGGTTTCGCCCCGGTTGAAGGCGTGCTGCCTAAAGCCCTGAGCCGCCTTGAAGAACCGACCCTGGCGCTGTTCCAGGTGCCTCACGAAAAAGCCACTGCTCGGGCGCCGAAGCAATTCGTCGACCTGCAGAACGATGTCACCGCCGCCGCCATCGAACTGGCGACCCGCGAAGGTTTCGAGTCGGTCGAGCACGTCAAGCGCTACACCGCATTGGGCTTTGGCACCGACCAGGGCAAGCTGGGTAACGTCAACGGTTTGGCCATCGCGGCGCGTTCGCTGAACGTGACCATCCCGCAGATGGGCACCACCATGTTCCGCCCCAACTACACGCCGGTGACGTTCGGTGCGATAGCGGGCCGTCACTGTGGGCACATCTTCGAGCCGGTGCGCTACACCGCGCTGCAAGCCTGGCACGTGAAAAACGGCGCCGAATTCGAGGACGTCGGCCAGTGGAAACGCCCATGGTACTTCCCGCGTAATGGTGAAGACCTGCACGCCGCCGTGAAGCGCGAATGCCTGGCCGTGCGCGACAGCGTCGGCCTGCTGGATGCGTCCACCCTCGGCAAAATCGATATCCAGGGCCCGGACGCGCGTGAGTTCCTCAACCGCATCTACAGCAACGCCTGGACCAAGCTGGACGTGGGCAAGGCGCGCTACGGCCTGATGTGCAAGGAAGACGGCATGGTCTTCGATGACGGCGTGACTGCCTGCCTCGCCGACAACCACTTCCTGATGACCACCACCACCGGCGGCGCCGCCCGCGTACTGCAGTGGCTGGAAATCTACCAGCAGACCGAATGGCCGGACCTCAAGGTGTATTTCACCTCGGTCACCGACCACTGGGCGACCATGACCCTGTCCGGCCCCAACAGCCGCAAGCTGCTGGCGGAAGTGACTGATATCGACCTGGACAAGGACGGCTTCCCGTTCATGACCTGGAAGGAGGGCCTGGTCGGCGGCGTACCGGCGCGGGTGTTCCGTATCTCGTTTACCGGCGAGCTGTCGTATGAAGTCAACGTGCAGGCCGACTACGCCATGGGCGTGCTGGAAAAGATCGTCGAGGCCGGCAAAAAGTACAACCTGACCCCGTACGGCACCGAAACCATGCACGTCCTGCGTGCCGAGAAGGGCTTCATCATCGTCGGCCAGGACACTGATGGCTCGATGACCCCTGACGACCTGAACATGGGCTGGTGCGTGGGCCGTACCAAACCGTTCTCGTGGATCGGCTGGCGTGGGATGAACCGCGAAGATTGCGTGCGTGAAGAGCGCAAGCAACTGGTGGGCTTGAAGCCGATCGATCCGAATGTGTGGCTGCCGGAAGGCGCGCAGTTGGTGTTCGATCCGAAGCAGACGATTCCGATGAAAATGGTCGGCCACGTGACTTCAAGCTATGCGCACAACTCCCTGGGTTATTCGTTTGCCATGGGCGTGGTGAAAGGTGGCTTGAAGCGCATCGGCGAGCGGGTGTTCTCGCCGCAGGCCGATGGCAGTGTGATCGAGGCGGAGATTGTGTCTTCGGTGTTCTTTGACCCCAAGGGTGATCGGCAGAACATTTGAGTCGCCTGCATCGGGGGCAAGCCCCCTCCCACATGTTGAAATGCATTCCCCTGTGGGAGGGGGCTTGCCCCCGATGAGGCCATCAGCCTCACAACAGAATTCAGAACAGGTGCTTTATGACAGCAGCCAATGTTTACCAACAACGCCCCACCACCGGCGCCAAGGCCGAGTCGTCGCTGCACCATGCCGACCTCGCCAGCCTGGTCGGCAAGGGCCGCAAGAACGCCGGCGTAACCGTGCGTGAAAAGAAACTCCTCGGCCACCTCACCATTCGTGGCGATGGCCACGATGCAGCGTTCGCCGCCGGGGTGCACAAGGCCCTTGGCATCGAGCTGCCCGGCGCCCTGAGCGTGATCTTCAAGGGTGAGACGAGCCTGCAGTGGCTCGGCCCGGATGAATGGCTGCTCATTGTCCCGAGCGGCGAAGAGTTCGCCGCCGAACAAAACCTGCGCGCGGCCCTGGCTGATTTGCATATCCAGATCGTCAACGTCAGCGGCGGCCAGCAGATCCTCGAGCTCAGCGGCCCGAATGTGCGCGATGTGCTGATGAAGTCCACCAGCTACGACGTGCACCCTGATAACTTTCCGGTGGGCAAGGCGGTGGGCACGGTGTTCGCCAAGTCACAACTGGTGATCCGGCATACCGCTGAGGACACCTGGGAACTGCTGATTCGCCGCAGCTTCTCGGATTACTGGTGGTTGTGGTTGCAGGATGCCTCGGCCGAATTTGGCCTGAGCGTTCAAGCCTGACATGGCGCTCGCGCTGTCTCACCCCTTCACTGTAGGAGCGAGCTTGCTCGCGAAAAACTCAAAGACGCCGCGTTCATTCAGCATGCACGCATCATCGTTGGCGTTCTTCGCGAGCAAGCTCGCTCCTACAGTAGATAGCGTTGTTTGAGGAGTTACCCGCTATGAGCCGCGCACCCGACACATGGATTTTGACCGCCGACTGCCCCAGCGTGCTCGGCACGGTGGACGCGGTCACCCGCTATCTGTTCGAGCAGGGCTGCTATGTCACCGAGCACCATTCGTTCGATGACCGCCTCTCGGGCCGTTTTTTTATTCGGGTGGAATTCCGTCAGCCCGATGGATTTGACGAGCAGGGTTTCCGCGATGGCCTGGCCACGCGCGGTGAAGCGTTTGGCATGATCTTCGAGCTGACGGCGCCGAACTACCGGCCAAAAGTGGTGATCATGGTCTCCAAGGCTGATCACTGCCTTAACGATCTACTGTACCGCCAGCGCATCGGCCAGCTGTCGATGGACGTGGTCGCGGTGGTGTCCAACCACCCCGATCTGAAACCTTTGGCCGACTGGCATCAAATTCCCTACTACCATTTCCCCCTCGACCCCAACGACAAACCGTCCCAGGAGCGTCAAGTGTGGCAAGTGGTGGAAGACACCGGCGCCGAACTGGTGATCCTTGCGCGCTACATGCAAGTGCTGTCGCCGGAGCTGTGCCGCAAGCTGGACGGCAAGGCCATCAACATTCATCACTCGTTGCTGCCGGGGTTCAAGGGCGCCAAGCCGTATCACCAGGCGTACAACAAGGGCGTGAAGCTGGTCGGCGCCACGGCGCATTACATCAACAACGATCTGGATGAAGGGCCGATCATCGCCCAGGGTGTGGAAGTGGTGGACCACAGTCACTATCCCGAGGATCTGATTGCCAAGGGGCGGGATATCGAAGGGCTCACGTTGGCGCGGGCGGTGGGGTATCACATTGAGCGGCGGGTGTTTTTGAATGCCAATCGGACGGTGGTGCTCTGACTGGCGCCAATCGGGGGCAAGCCCCTCCCACATTTGAAATGCGTTGCCCTGTGGGAGGGGGCTTGCCCCCGATGAGGCCCTCACCCACAACACAAGAAACAGCATCTGTACCCAAGCACTTAACGCGCTGCCCACTCAACGGGCAACGCAGTTCCATAAAAACAACAGCGAGGTGAAAGCATGTCTGGTAATCGTGGTGTCGTGTATCTCGGCAACGGCAAGGTCGAAGTACAGAAAATCGACTATCCCAAAATGCAGGACCCGCGCGGCAGGAAGATCGAGCATGGCGTCATCCTGCGCGTGGTTTCCACCAACATCTGCGGCTCCGACCAACACATGGTGCGCGGCCGCACCACTGCCCAGACCGGCCTGGTGCTGGGGCATGAAATCACTGGCGAAGTGATCGAGAAGGGCAGCGACGTCGAAAACCTGAAGATCGGCGACCTGGTCTCCGTCCCCTTCAACGTGGCCTGCGGTCGCTGCCGCTCCTGCAAGGAAATGCACACCGGCGTGTGCTTGAGTGTCAATCCGGCGCGCCCGGGCGGTGCCTACGGCTATGTCGACATGGGCGACTGGACGGGCGGCCAGGCCGAATATGCGCTGGTGCCTTACGCCGACTTCAACCTGTTGAAACTGCCGGACCGCGACAAGGCCATGGAGAAAATCCGTGACCTGACTTGCCTCTCCGACATCCTGCCCACCGGCTACCACGGTGCCGTCACTGCCGGCGTTGGCCCAGGCAGCACGGTCTACATCGCCGGTGCCGGCCCGGTCGGCCTGGCCGCTGCCGCGTCAGCACGTCTATTGGGCGCTGCAGTGGTGATTATCGGCGACGTCAACCCGATCCGCCTGGCTCACGCCAAGGCCCAGGGTTTCGAGATCGCCGACCTGTCCACCGACACGCCATTGCACGAACAGATTGCCGCGCTGCTCGGCGAGCCGGAAGTCGACTGCGCCGTCGATGCCGTCGGCTTTGAAGCACGCGGCCACGGCCATGACGGCGTCAAGGCCGAAGCCCCGGCCACCGTGCTCAACTCGCTGATGGGCGTGGTGCGCGTGGCAGGCAAGATCGGTATCCCCGGCCTTTACGTCACTGAAGATCCGGGTGCCGTCGATGCCGCCGCAAAAATGGGCAGCCTGAGCATTCGCTTTGGTTTGGGCTGGGCCAAATCCCACAGCTTCCACACCGGGCAGACGCCGGTGATGAAATACAACCGCCAACTGATGCAGGCGATCATGTGGGACCGTATCAACATCGCCGAGATCGTCGGCGTGCAGGTCATCAGCCTGGATGACGCGCCACGCGGTTATGGCGAGTTCGATGCGGGTGTGCCGAAGAAGTTTGTGATTGATCCGCATAAGCTGTTCAGTGCGGCGTAAAGCGTTCGGCAATTAAAAAGGGCGACCCATGGGTCGCCCTTTTCATTGTGGGAGGGGCTTGCTCCCGATGGCAGTGTGTCAGTCAATCGATGTACGACTGATCCACCGCTATCGGGGGCAAGCCCCCTCCCACGTGGGTGTTGTGGTGTTTGGGGATCAGCGTGTGGCCAGTGCGCCCTGGTAGACGGTCGGGCCTGTGGGTTGTTTGCTGATGGAACCACCCTTGGTCTCCGAACTCACCATCAACTCCACCGGCTTGCTGATGGTTTCCTGCTGGCGCGGGTTCAGGCCGATGATGCCCTTGCCGTCCTCCGGCAACAGGCCCAGGGACACAGGCGTGCCATCTTTGGGAATTGCCCACAGCTCCAGGCTCTGGTCCGGTGCAGGTGCCGTGGCGGCAATCGGCTGCACTTCCAGGTAATCCTTGTGGGCCATGATTTGTGCGGCCGGCTGCTGGGTGGTGGTTACCAGGGTCGCCGCGGACTTGACGCTGTCCTGGGTGTAGAGCGCGCCACCAATACCGGCAACAACCACCGCGCAGGCGCCAATGAACAGGCGAGGGCGGCTCCAGAATGCAGGCTTGTGCTCAATCGCTTCGGGGTGGATCGCAGTCATAAGTCTCTTCCTGACAAATTTTGTAGTCAGTTCATGGACCCGCTTATCCCCAATGGGTTCCGGAACATCCGTCGGTATACCCAGTCCAAAGCGTGCTTTGCACCTATCTCCTGAGGTTGTCTTGATGAAGATTTCACGCGGTTTTGCCCTTTCCTGCCTGTTGAGCGTGGCCGCCGGCCCGGTCTTCGCCGCAGGTTTCAGCCTTGGCGATGCAGCCAACGCCATTTCCGGCATGCAGGGTGGCAACAACAAAGCTGCCGCCGCCGCGCCGACATCGGAAACGGCCGACCTGCTGACGGCCCTGACCTCGCAACTCAATATCACCCCCGAGCAAGCGGTCGGCGGCACCGGCGCCATGCTCGGCCTGGCCAAGAACAAACTGAGCGGCAACGACTTTTCGCAGCTGGGCAACAGCGTGCCGGGCCTCGATCAACTGTCGGGTAACAATGCATTGGGCAGCCTCGGCGCCTTGAGCGGGATGCTCGGCCAGAACGGCGGCAGCAAGACCAGTGGCCTGGACGGCCTGCTGGGTAACGTGAAAAACACCAATGACTTGAATACTGCGTTCAGCGCCCTGGGCATGGACAGCGGCATGATCGGCCAGTTTGCCCCGGTGATCCTGCAATACCTGGGCGGTCAAGGCGCCAACAGCTCATTGCTGAGCAAGCTGGCCCAGGCCTGGGGCACCGGCAGCTAAGGCTGCTCCGCGCGCAATTGTTCGATGCGCGCATCCTTCTCCTTCCAGAGCTGGTTGACCCAGTTCTGGACGGTCTGGCGAAATGCCGGATCGTTCTCGTAATCCCCCTGCCACAACGCCGGGTCCAGGTCACGGGTGCGGATATCCACAATCACCTTCGGCACCGCGCCGCTGATCAAGTCCCAGAACCCCGGAATCCTGGGTTGTGGGTACACCACGGTCACGTCGAGGATGGCGTCCAGTTGCTCACCCATTGCCGCCAGCACAAACGCGACGCCGCCGGCCTTGGGCTTGAGCAGCCGGCTGAACGGTGAATCCTGCTGTGCGCGTTTGGCCTCGCTGAACCGCGTGCCCTCCAGGTAATTGACCACGGTCACCGGCTGGCGCTTGAACAGCTCGCAGGCCTCTTTGGTGATTTTCAGGTCCTGCCCGGCCAGCTCCGGGTGTTTGGCCAGGAACGCCTTGGTGTAGCGTTTCATGAACGGGTAATCCAGCGCCCACCAGGCCAGGCCGAGGAAGGGCACCCAGATCAGCTCTTTTTTCAGGAAGAATTTGAAGAACGGCGTACGCCGGTTCAGCGCCTGGATCAATGCCGGAATATCCACCCAGGACTGGTGGTTGCTGATGACCAGGTAGGAGGTGTCACCCCGCAGGTCTTCACCGCCGCGAATATCCCATTGGGTGGGAATGCACACGGCGAAGATCAGCTTGTCGATCTCGGCCCAGGTCTCGGCGATCCACATCACCGCCCAAGACGCATAGTCACGCGAGCGGCCCGGCGCCACCAGCTTGAGCAGAGCGAACACCATCAAGGGGCCGATCAGGATCAGCGTGTTGAGCAACAGCAGCAGTGTGACCAGACAGCCGGTGAGCAGGCGGCGCATAAATAACTCTTGGAATCTTGTGGGCTTGCCATCATAAGCAAGGTGAGTCTAGAGGCCAAATCGCAAATGGCCGGACGAATGTTTCACAATGTGCCGGTTATGCTCGGTCATCCAACTAAGTGCTGTGTGCGCGGTCTAGAATTCGCCCACTTCTTTCGAGGAAATCATGCCGTGAAATTGCTCCTTGCCGCGTTTGCCCTAGCTATTCCCGTTCTGGCTGCTGCGCCTGCCATGGCCGCCGAACCGACCCTCTACGGTCGCTACGAATACATCCAGTTGCCGGAAATCGGCCAGACCTTCAAGGCCAAGATGGACACCGGCGCGCTGACCGCCTCGCTGTCGGCCCGTGACATCGAGACCTTCACCCGTGATGGCGACGATTGGGTGCGCTTCCGCCTCGGCGGCAGCGATGCGGGTAACAAGGTCTACGAACACAAGGTGTCACGCATCAGCAAGATCAAGAGCCGCGCCGACGAAGATGACGACAAGGACGAAGCCAGCGTGGCCAAGCGCCCGGTGATCGACCTGGAAATGTGCCTGGGCGACGTCAAGCGTACCGTGGAGGTCAACCTTACCGACCGCAGCAGCTTCAACTATCCGCTGCTGATCGGCGCCAAGGCCCTGCGTGAATTCGGTGCGGCGGTGAACCCGGCGCGTCGCTACACCGCCGACAAACCGGACTGCTGACGGACCCACATGGGTGATATCAGGCGGGCGGTTGGGTCTGCTGCATCGAAGGCCGCTGGCTGACCTCGGCGTACCAGGCGCTCAGCTTGGGGTTGTCTGCGCGCCAGTGCAGGTCCGGGTGGCGGAAGTCGAGGTAGCCCAGCGCGCAGGCCACGCTGATGGCGGCGATGTCGAAGTGGCTGGCCAGTTCGGCGATGGCGCTCTGCTCCAGCTCGGCCAGTGCACGCCGCATCTTGTTGCGCTGCTCGTCCAGCCACGGCTCCCAATGCTTCTCGACCGGGCGCATGGCGGTTTCGTAGCGTACCAGCACGGCGGCGTCCATGATCCCGTCGGCCATCGAGGCCAGGGTCAGGCGGCGCCAGCGGGCCGAGCCGTCGCGGGGGATCAGCGGGTTGCCGACGTGCTGGTGGTCGAAGTAATCGAGGATCACCCGGCTGTCGTGCAGCACCGAACCGTCGGCCAGGCGCAGGGCCGGGATCTTGCCGACCGGGTTGCCTTGCACCACCTCGGCGTCCGGGTTGACGGGGGTGGGCAGGCAGGCGTGCAGGGCGACGCGGTCCTGCTGACCGGTCTCGCTCAACAACACGCGGACTTTGCGTACAAAGGGTGAAGCGGGGTTGTGGAACAAGGTCATGCTGGGGGCGGACATGGGCATTCCTCGAAATAGGCTGGGGTTAGCCTAGAGGGTTGCGGGGTGGCTGGCGAGGGGGATTTTCGCTGGAGCTTAGGGCCTCATCGGGGGCAAGCCCCCTCCCACACTTGAATGTGTTTACAAATCAAATGTGGGAGGGGGCTTGCCCCCGATAGCGCCCTCAGGCGTGACGCCTGACCAACCCCCAGGCCCCAATGCCAGCCGGTATACCCAACCCCACCCAACTCAACGAATCCCACCACCCATCCCCCAGCAACGCCGCAAACAACCCGGCGGCGCTGAGCAGGCCGATCCCCAGCGGGATGCCGAACACCTTCCAGAAATTCGACTGCCTCGGCTTCATGTCTTGCCCGCCTTGCGTCGCACGATCCATAAGTAAATGCCGCTGACCAGCACCACGATGGTCAGCACATCCAGCAGCGCCCAGAGGATTTTCATCGGCATGCCGCCGTAGTCTCCGAAGTGCAGCGGCTGGGACATGCCCATGGCGTCCATGTACCACGGCCGTTGGGCGATGGCGGTGACGGCCAGGGTGCTGGCGTCGATCAATACCGGTGTGAGCAGATGGGAGGTGAGGTGGGTACTGCCTTTCATGAACACGGCGTAGTGATGCTCGCTGGAGAAGCGCGTACCGGGGAAGGCGATAAAGTCCGGTTGCATGCCGGGCGCAGCCTTGGCGGCGATGCTCAGCAAATCGCTGGCCGGCGCGCGTTGGGTCAGCGGCGGGGCGTCTTTGTAGGGTTCGATCAGGGCGCTGAGACTGTCCTGGCGCCAGGCGGCGATGATCAGGTCGGCACAGGCGCTGATCACACCGGTCACACCCACCACCAGCGCCCAGGTCAGGGTGACCACGCCGATCAGGTTGTGCAGGTCGAGCCAGCGCAGGCGCGTGGATTTGTCCTGGCGCACGGTGGCGAACTTCAAGCGGCGCATGAACGGCAGGTACAGCACCGTCCCCGAGACAAGCGCCAGCACGAACAGCAAACCCATGAACGCCAGCAACAGCTTGCCGGGCAGCCCGGCGAACATGTCCACATGCAGGCGCAACAGGAACAGGGTGAGCCCGCCATTGGCTGACGGCATCTCCACCGTTTCGCCGGTGCGCGCATCGAGCATGAAGGTATGCGACGCATTCGGCTCGGTACCGGCCGTGGCGGCCATGATCGCGATGACACCATTTTTGTCATCCTCGTCCCAGGCCAGGTACTGCATGGCCTCGCCGGGGCGATGGGCCTGCGCTTTGGCCACCAGCTGCTCCAGGTTGAGCTGCGGCGTATCGGCGGGCATCTGCTTGAGCTCGGGTTCGTTGCCCAGCAGGTGATCGATCTCGTGATGGAACACCAGCGGCAGACCGGTGAGGGCGAGCAGCAGCAAGAATACGGTGCAGATCAGGCTGGTCCAGGTGTGGATGAAGGACCAGCGGCGGATGGTTTTGCTTTTCATTTTCTCGCCTTCAGACACACCAAAGCCGCCCTGGTGGACGGCCTGGTTGTTAACTCAGCCGATTACCACTGGTAGGTGGCGCTGGCGACAACGCTGCGTTGGTCGCCGAAGTAGCAGTAGGAACCGTCACAGGTGGAAATGTAGTCCTTGTTGAACAGGTTGGTCGCGTTCACTTTCACCGACGCGCCCTTGAGGCTGTTGTCCAGGCGGCCGAGGTCGTAGTGCACGGCACCGTCAAATACCGTGTAGGCGTTGGCTTTGCCGGACCAGGTGTTGGCCTGGTCGCCGTAGGTATTGCCGGTGTAGCGGGCGCCAAAGCCGATGCCGAAACCGTCGAGGGCGCCGGTATGCCAGGTGTAGTCAGTCCACAGGGAGGCTTGCTGGTTAGGCATCAATTGCAGGCGGTTGCCTTTGAAGTCGCCTTTTTGCACTTCGGATTTGGCCAGGGTATACGCCGCGATCACCTTGAGGTTTTCGGTGACGTCAGAGATGGCTTCCAGCTCCAGGCCCTTGACCTTCACTTCGCCGGTCTGGTCGGTGAGTGACACGCCACCGGACTGGAAGCTGGTGACCAGCACGTTTTTCTGGGTGAGGTCATACACCGCCGCGCTCAGCAGGGTGTTCGAACCGGGTGGCTGGTACTTGATCCCCAGTTCCCACTGCTTGCCCTCCGTGGGTTTATACGACTCGGTGGGGGAGACGCTGGCGTTGCTCGCCGGTTGGAACGATTCGGCGTATGAGATATAGGGTACGAAGCCTGAGTCGAACACATAACTCAGCGCCGCGTTGCCACTGAAGTTCTTGCTGCGGTCGGTGTTGGTCGCATCGTTTTTGTTGAAGTACGTGGTGCCCTGGTGCACCCAGTCTTCACGACCGCCCAGGGTCAGGCGCCAGTTGTCCAGGGCCATCTGGTCCTGCACGTAGAGGCCGGTCTGGATGGTTTTCTGGTTGTAGTCATAGAACGCGGTGGAACGCGCCGGCCGCACGACCGGCTGGGTATTGACCGGGTTGAAGATGTTGATCGTTCCGGCGAGGCCGAAAATCGACGTGTAGGAAGTGTCGGTGCGCTGATGGTCCAGGCCCAGCAGCAGGGTATGGGTGATATCGCCCGTGGCGAAATCCGCCTGGAAGTTGTTATCCACCGCGAACTGGCCAATGTCCTCGTCCACGTTGGTCGACGAGCGGCTGATATTGCCGGCCGCGTCCGCTGGCGAGAAGGCGAACGAGCCCACGGTCAGTTGCTGGAAAGCCAGTTCCGACTTGGTGTAGCGCAGGTTCTGCCTGAACTGCCAGGTGTCGTTGAAGCGGTGTTCGAAGGCATAGCCCAGTGCGTAGTAAGTGCGGTCGTAATACTCGTAATCCGGATCGCCGAGGTTCTTGTGGTGCGAGATGTCCCCCAGGGGCGATTTGATCTTGGTGCCCTGGATCGGCAGGAACTGGCTGGTGGTGCCGGTATCGTCACGGGTGAACT
This sequence comes from Pseudomonas sp. 24 E 13, assembly GCF_900004715.1. Taxonomy (NCBI): domain Bacteria; kingdom Pseudomonadati; phylum Pseudomonadota; class Gammaproteobacteria; order Pseudomonadales; family Pseudomonadaceae; genus Pseudomonas; species Pseudomonas sp. 24 E 13. Next base: position 13,421 of record NZ_CVTO01000094.1, on the reverse strand, counting down.
GCGACAGGAACGTCAGCTTGGTATCGGTATCGATATTCCAGGTCAGGCTTGGCGCGATGTTGTAGCGCTTGTTGTCGATGTGATCGACCTGGGTGCCGGCATCGCGCACCACGCCGCTGAGGCCGTACAGGAACTGGCCTTCGTCATCGATCTTGCCGGTGCTGGCAAAGTTGATCTGACGATAGTTGTCGCTGCCGTATTGCACCTGGATGGCGCTGCTCTGTTCGGCGCTGGGGCGGCGACTGACCATGTCCAGCAGGCCGCCCGGCGGGGTCTGGCCGTAAACCGAGGAGGCCGGGCCGCGCAGCAGGGCGAGGCGATCGAGGTTCCAGGTTTCGGCTTTCGGGTTGGCGTACACACCACGGGGCAGCGGCAGGCCGTCGAGGAATTGGGTAGGTTCGAAGCCACGCACGCGCATCCAGTCGTAGCGGGTGTCGCTGCCGTAGCTGGCGGACACGATGCCGGGCATGTATTTGACTGCGTCGTCGAGGTTCTGCACGTTGCGATCCTGCATTTGCTCGCGGGTCGCCACCGAGATCGAGCGCGGCGCCTCGACCAGGGCCGTGTCGGTCTTGGTGCCGGCGGCAGTGCGCTTGGCCAGGTAGCCCTCCACCGGCCCCCAGGCGCTCTCGTAATTACCTTGCCCAATAATGCTGGTCTGCGGCAATGCCACCACGCCGTCCGCAATCGCCACCAGGGTAAAGGTCCCGGCGCTGCTTTGCTCCAGCTGCAGCCCAGTGCCGCGCAAGGCTTCGCGCAATGCGCCCTGGGCATCGAATTGGCCCTTGACCGGTGCCGAGGTCTTGCCGGCGGCGAGCGTCGGGTTGAGGGTGAGCGCGAGACCGGCCTGGCTGGCAATCTGGTTCAGGGTGGCGGCCAGTGGGGCGGCCGGCAGGTTGTAGGCGCGCACGCTGGCGGACTGTTCGGCAGCGATCAGCGTGGGGCTGATCAGCGGGGCACCGAGGGCAATGGCCACGGCTAACAGGCTGGGGCGCAACAGAGTGTCTAGCGTGCGGGACATGGGTGGCTCCTGAATGAAAATATTTCTCAATTGCCTAGGTGCCGGACGAGAATCGGAAAGTGATAGGGCGGGGTGGAAATATTTTTTCGGTGGTGTTTTTGAGGGCCTCATCGGGGGCAAGCCCCCTCCCACATTTTGACTGTATTCACAAATCTAAGTGTGGGAGGGGGCTTGCCCCCGATGGCGATCTTCAGATGCCGCAGAACCTAAGGCCTACCCTTGACGGTCACCCACCACGGCGTGTGCTGCTCGATCCGCACCGGCAGGGTCGGCAACAGCGCATTGAGCGCCAGGGTGGTGTCGTGCAGCGGGAAGCTGCCGGTGATGCGCAGGTCGGCCACGTTGTCGTCCACCGCCAGATGGCCGCTGCGATAACGACCGAGTTCGGCCACCACATCGCCCAGGCGGGCGTTGTCGACCACCAGCATGCCGCGGGTCCAGGCGTCGCTGGCCGGTGGGACGGCAAGCAGCGCGCCAAGGCCGTCGCTGCGCATCAGTACTTGCTGGCCGGCCTTGAAAATCCGTTCCTGAGGCAGTGCTTCAGGCTGGGCGGCCACCGCCGATTGCAGCACGCTCAGGCGCGTGGCGTGGTCTTCGCGCCTCACGATGAACCGCGTACCCAGCGCCCGCAGGTTGCCGTCGCGGGTCTGTACAGAGAATGGACGTGCATCGTCATGGCCGGTCTCGACCAGGATTTCGCCCTCCTGCAACACAATCACGCGGCGTTTATCGTCGAAGCGCACGTCGATGGCCGTGTGGGTATTGAGACGGATCCGGGTGCCGTCAGCCAGCTCAAGGGTGCGCTGCTCACCGGTGGCGGTGCGTTGATCGGCCAGCCAATAGTGGATGGGCACATAGCGCTCACCGGCAAACAATGCCAGCCCGCACACCAGCACAATGCTCGCCAGGCCACGGCCCAGTTTGCGCATGCGCTGGCGCGCGTTGTCGTGGGAGTGCAACAGCGCGGCCCGCGCGGGGCCGGACGCTGCGCTGAAACGCTGGTCGAGCATGCCCAGTTGGCGCCAGGCGCGGGCGTGTTCTTCGTCGCTGGCCAGCCACTTGGCGAATTCTTCCTGTTCCACCACGCCGCCGTCGCCGGAATCAAGGGACAGCTGCCAGGCAATCGCGGCGTCCAGCACGTGGGCAGACACCGGCTTGCCACTGATCAGGCTCATGATGGCTCGCCATACAACGCGATGTAGCACTGGCGAATGCCCTGGGCCAGGTACTGGCGCACGCGCGGCACCGACACACCCAGGCGCTGGGCGATGTCTGCATGGCCCAGGCCGTCGAGGCGGTTATAGAGGAAGGCGACGCGGGCTTTGCTCGACAGTTTGCCGAGCAGGCGGTCGATGGCCTTGAGGTCTTCGAGGATCAGTTGCTGTGCTTCGGGCGATGGGTGTTCGCTTTCCGGGATCAGCATCAATTCGGTGAGGTAGGCCTGTTCCAGGGCGGCGCGGCGGAAGTAGTCGAACAGCAGACCCTTGGCAATCGCTACCAGGAAGGCGCGTGGCTCGCGGGGTTCGCGCAGGCCGTCACGGCCGAGCAGGCGCATGAAGGTGTCCTGGCTCAGGTCTTCGGCGCGGCTCGGGCAGGCCACGTTGCGCCGCAGCCAGGCCAACAGCCAGCCACGATGGTCGCGATACAACGCGCCAACAAGCTCACTGTGTGGGGTCTGGGCCGACGACAAGGCATCACCGAATAAAGTTTAAACTAACGAGAATTATTCGCGATTGTGTCAGAGCGGTGATGTGGGCGCAATTGGCGTCTGTCGGGCAATGCCACTAAAACGATGGCGCCTGTTTACGCCGCCGCCATTGGCTCAAGCGCTCCTGCAGCGCCTGGGGCGTGTCGATGTGTTGCCGGCGTGCACGGCTGAACAGGATCAGCATCAGCTCCGCCGTGGCCAGTGCATCGGCGCTGGCGTGATGGCGCTCGCCCACCTGCAAGTTGAAATGGTTGATCCACTCATCCAGACCGGCCTCACGGATGTTCGCCTCGGGGCACAGCAGCGGGGCGATATCGGCCACATCGAGAAAGGGATGGGCCAGGCGATAACCCAGGCTCTCCTTGAGCGCCCGGCCCAGCATGTGTTGATCGAACGGCGCATGGAAGGCCAGCAGCGGGCTGTCGCCCACGAACGCCATGAAATCGAGCAGCGCATCCACCGGGTCGCTGCCGGCCGCGATGGCGCTGGGCCCCAGGCCATGGATCAACACGCTGGGGCTGAGTTTTCCGGCGGTGCGTTGCAGGGTGCGTTCGAACATCTGCGAGAAATCCACTGCGCCGTCCTCGATCACCACGGCGCCGATGGACAGCACCTGGTCACGGTTGAGGTGCAGGCCGCTGGTTTCCAGGTCGACCACCACCCAGCGCTGGCTGCGCAAGGGCTCATTGCCCAGTGCGGCGGGCGCGGGCAGTTGGCCCAGGCGTTGCTGCTGCGCCGCATCGAGCCGCGGTTTTTTCGCGCGCAACCAGTTGAACAGGCTCACAGTTGATACCGCAAGGTCAGGCTGCTTTGCAGGCGCTGGGCCTGACGCAGGGATTCGCGCAGGATGCGCCGGTCCAGGTGATTGAGGCTGTCGGGATCGACGCGGTTGGAATATGGCAGGTTTTCCCGGGTCTGCATCTGATGCTGCTGCATGCGGGTTTGTTGAATGAAGTGGTAAGCCTCTTCATACGCCGCGCCGTCCAGCCGCTCGATCACCTGCCGGGCGACCAACTGGCGCAGCCGCTCCAGCGTATTGTTGGCGTGGATGCCATGGGCCAGGGCCAACACACGCGCAGCGTCCACGAACGGCGTGAGGCCCTGCACCTTGAGATCCAGGGTGGCCTTTTCCCCGCTTTTGCGCGTCAGCACAAATTCGCGAAAGCGCCCTACGGGTGGGCGTTGGCGCAAGGCATTCTCGGCCAGCATGCGCTGGAACAGCCGATTGTCCGCCACCTGATCCAGAATGCCCTGGCGCAGTTGCTCGCAACCCTGCTCATCGCCCCACACCACGCGCAGGTCGAAATAGATGCTCGAACCCAGCAGGTTTTCCGGTGTGGCTTCGCGAATGAACGCGGCAAACCGGCGGGCCCATTCGGCCCGTGACAGGCACAACTGCGGGTTGCCGGCCATGATATTGCCCTTGCACAGGCTGAAGCCGCACAGCGCCAGGCTCTGGTTGATCTGCTGTGCCAGGGGCAGCAGGCGTTCGCGAATCTCGGCGGCTTCCACGGCGTCTCGGGCCTCGAACAGGATGCCGTTGTCCTGGTCGGTGTACAGCGTCTGTTCACGGCGGCCTTCGCTGCCAAAGCACAGCCAGCTGAAGGGCACGCCGGGGTCGCCTTTTTCCGCCAGGGTCAGCTCGATGACCCGGCACACGGTGTGATCGTTAAGCAAGGTAATGATGTGGGTGATCTGCGTAGACGACGCACCGTGGGCCAGCATGCGTTCGACCAACTGGCCGATCTCGCCGCGGATCGCCACCAGTTGTTCCACACGGGATGCGTTGCGGATGGTCCGCGCCAGGTGCACCAGGTCGACGCGCTGCAGGGAAAACAGGTCGCGCTCCGAGACCACGCCGCACAGGCGCTGGTCCTGCACCAGGCATACATGGGCGATATGCCGCTCGGTCATGGCGATCGCCGCGTCGAACGCGCTGTGGTCCGGGCTCAGGAAGAACGGCGCTTGGGTCATATGACCGGCGATGCCTTGACTGAAATCACCGGTGCCGTCGGCCACCACCTGGCGCAGGTCACGCAGGGTGAAGATGCCCAGCGGCGCCTTGTGTTCATCGACAATCACAATGCTGCCGACCTGCTGCTCGTGCATCAGCCGCACCGCTTCGCGCAGCGCAGTGTCCGGGCTGCAGGTGACCGGGTGGCGCATGGCCAGCTCACCCAGGCGAGTGTTCAACGAGTATTGGGTGCCGAGGGTTTCCACGGCTTTTTGCTGCACCTGCTGGTTGACCTGATCGAGCAGGCTGCTGACGCCGCGCAAGGCGAAGTCACGAAACGGGCTGGAAAGGGCGAACAGCTTGATGAACGCCATCTTGTTCAGTTGCAGGCAAAAGGTGTCTTCGCAGGCTTTGTGCTCGGTGCGGGTGGCGCGTTCACCGAGCAGGGCGGCGAGGGGGAAGCACTCGCCGGTGGTGATTTCGAACGTGGGGTCTGTGGCGTCCGGCCGCTCGCCGACCACGCGGCCCTGCTTGACGATATAAAAATGCTCGACCGGCCCGCCCGACGGTTTGAGGATGCTGTCGCCGGGGCCATAGAAACGCAGTTGGCACTGCTCCACCAGAAACGCCAGGTGCGCATTTTCCATCTGGTTGAACGGCGGGAAGCGCTGCAGGAATTGCAGGGTGCCGTGGATATTCTGCAACACGGCGGTTTTACCCGCCTGCGTGAAAGCATCAGCTTTACTCATAACAGTGACCGCAGTTTTTTTGTCGTTATCGTGCTGCATGGTCGACTGCTGCACGGCGGGTGCCCATTGGACGTAAGTCTAGGTCGGGGACCCCTGCGCAAAACTAGGGAAAAGCCTTACATGACTATCGTCCAAAACCCGTAGAACGCCCACTAGGCAAACTTTCCGACGAAGTGCACATTGTTCGCCCTTCCGCAGATGTCTGACGAGTGCTGGGAGATTGATAAGAATTGCTGAGAAACGTATGTCCGACCACGATATTTTGAGTGATGCCGAGCGCGAGGCGCTGAGCGCCGTGATGCTGGAGCCTGATTTACCGCCACAACGCGTGTTGATCGTGGACGACGACAAGGATGCGCGTGAACTGTTGGCGGAAATCCTCGGGCTGGACGGTATTCGCTGCATGACGGCTGACAACGGGGAGAGCGCGTGGGCGTTGTTGAAGTCGCACAGTTCCATTGGGTTGCTGATCACCGATTTGCGCATGGCGCCGAGCGACGGCTTGGAGTTGATCCGCCAGGTGCGCGAATCGCCCCGTGCGGCGTTGCCGATCATCATCATATCGGGGGACGCCGAAGCGCCGGATGTGATTGATGCGATGCATTTGAGCGTGGTGGACTTTCTGCTCAAGCCGATTGATAGCGAGAAGTTGGCGAAGCTGGTGAAGCGGGAGTTGGGGATGGATTCTTGACTGATCGTTCCCACGCTCTGCGTGGGAATGCCACCCGGGACGCTCCGCGTCCTGCTTTCAGCGCAGAGCCCGGCGCCAGCTCAAAGGTGACGCGGAGCGTCACGGGATGCATTCCCACGCGGAGCGTGGGAACGATCTATCAACCGCAAATAAAAAGCCCCAATCTCACGATCAGGGCTTTTTTCATTTACAGGCCATTTTTAGCCTTGAACTCCCGACGCCGGCGGTGCAGCACCGGCTCGGTATAGCCATTCGGCTGTTTAGTCCCTTCAATCACCAACTCCACCGCCGCCTGGAACGCGATGTTGCTGTCGAAATCCGGCGCCAGCGGGCGGTACAGCGCGTCTCCGGCATTCTGGCGGTCCACCACTGGCGCCATGCGCTTGAGGCTTTCCATGACCTGGGCTTCATTGACGATGCCGTGGCGCAACCAGTTGGCAATGTGCTGGCTGGAGATGCGCAGGGTGGCGCGGTCTTCCATCAGGCCCACATCGTTGATGTCCGGCACCTTTGAACAACCGACGCCCTGGTCGATCCAGCGCACCACATAGCCAAGAATGCCCTGGGCATTGTTGTCCAGTTCGTTGCGGATCTCTTCTTCGGACCACTCGGTATTTTGCGCCAGAGGAATCGTCAGGATGTCATCCACCGAGGCGCGTTCACGCTTGGCCAACTCGGCCTGGCGGGCGAACACGTCGACCTTGTGGTAGTGCAATGCATGCAGTACAGCCGCCGTTGGCGACGGTACCCAGGCCGTGTTGGCGCCGGCCAGTGGGTGGGCGATTTTCTGTTCGAGCATCGCGGCCATCAGGTCGGGCATTGCCCACATGCCTTTACCGATCTGTGCACGCCCTTGCAGGCCGGTGCTCAAGCCGATATCGACGTTCCAGTTTTCGTAGGCGCCGATCCACTTCTCGGCTTTCATGGCGGCCTTGCGCACCATGGCGCCGGCTTCCATGGAGGTGTGGATTTCGTCGCCGGTGCGGTCGAGGAAGCCGGTGTTGATAAACACCACACGTTCGCTGGCCGCCTTGATGCAGGCCTTGAGGTTGACCGTGGTGCGGCGCTCCTCGTCCATGATCCCGACTTTCAGCGTGTTACGCGTAAGGTTCAGCACGTCTTCGATACGGCCGAACAGCTCGTTGGTGAACGCCGCTTCTTCGGGGCCATGCATCTTCGGTTTGACGATGTACACGGAGCCGGTGCGGCTGTTCTTGCGCGAGCTGTTGCCGTTGAGGCTGTGGATCGCCGCCAGGCTGGTGAGCAGGCCGTCGAGGATGCCTTCCGGCACTTCGTTGCCGTCTTTATCGAGGATCGCGTCGATGGTCATCAAGTGGCCAACGTTGCGCACGAACAACAGTGAGCGCCCGTGCAGGGTGACGTCGTTGCCATCCACGCCGGTGTAGACGCGATCAGGGTTCATGGTGCGGGTGAAGGTCTTGCCGCCCTTGGCCACTTCTTCGGCCAGGTCGCCCTTCATCAGGCCGAGCCAGTTGCGGTAGATCACCACTTTGTCGTCGGCATCCACGGCGGCGACGGAGTCTTCGCAGTCCATGATGGTGGTCAGCGCAGCTTCCACCAGCACGTCTTTGACGCCGGCGGCGTCGGTCTGGCCGACCGGGGTGCCGGCGTCGATCTGCAGCTCGAAATGCAGGCCGTTGTGCTTGAACAGGATCGCAATCGGCTCGGCCGCCGGGCCCTGGAACCCGATCAACTGCGCGTCGTCACGCAGGCCGCTGTTACTGCCACCCTTGAGGCTGACGATCAGCTTGCCGTCGACGATCTTGTAGCCGGTGGAGTCAACGTGACTGCCGGCGCTGAGCGGCGCGGCCTCATCGAGGAAGGCGCGGGCGAAGGCGATGACCTTGTCGCCGCGCACTTTGTTGTAGCCCTTGCCCTTCTCCGCGCCGTCGGCTTCGCTGATGGCATCGGTGCCATACAGCGCGTCATACAGCGAACCCCAACGTGCATTGGAGGCATTGAGGGCGAAGCGGGCGTTCATCACCGGCACCACCAGTTGGGGGCCGGCCATGCGTGCGATTTCGTCGTCGACGTTTTGGGTCGAGGCCTGGAAGTCTGCGGCTTCTGGCAGCAGGTATCCGATGTCTTGCAGGAAGGCTTTGTAGGCCACCGGGTCGTGGGCCTGGCCGGCATGGGTCTGGTGCCAGGTATCGATGCGCGCCTGGAAATCGTCGCGTTTGGCGAGCAGGGCTTTGTTCTTCGGCGCCAGGTCGTGAATGACCTTGTCGGCACCGGCCCAGAACTGGTCGGCAGTGATGCCGGTACCGGGAATGGCTTCGTTGTTCACGAAGTCGAACAGGACTTTGGCGACCTGCAGGCCACCGACTTGAACGTGTTCAGTCATTGCTTGCCTCACTCTGCGGAGCTTATGCGCTTTTTCAGATTTTCATTATGTAGTGCACGGTTGGGCATACTACATGATGACTTGCGGTTGTGAAAATTAGACTAAATACGTCGTTTAGCGACCCACTTTGGTCGGACGGTCACAGCGGAGAATCGGATGTTCTCAAAAAACTATTGGATTGTTCCAGATAAATATAAAAATGGTACACGATTTGTTTTCGAGCTACCGCGCGTCCACCTTGTAGGAGCGAGCTTGCTCGCGAAAAACCTGAGCGTACCGCTGATGTCAGTTTTTTCGCGTTATCGTTGATGACCTTCGCGAGCAAACTCGCTCCTACAGGAATCGCACCCGAGGTATTTCGCCATGGATCATCTTGTACTCACAATTATTGCCGCCGACAAACCCGGCCTGGTTGAACGCATCGCGCACACCATCGCCGCCCAGGGTGGCAACTGGCTGGAAAGCCGAATGGCCCATATGGCCGGGCAGTTTGCCGGGATTCTGCGCGTCAGCGTTCCTGCAGAGAACCGTCAGCAACTGGTGGGGGCGCTGGAGGATTTATCCACCCACGGCATTCGCGTGCTGGTAGGCGAGGGCAGTTCCGGCCAGGCATCGGCTTGCAAATCGATTGTGATGACCCTGGTGGGCAATGATCGCGCCGGCATCGTGCGGGAGATCACTGCACTGTTGAGCAAGCAGGGCGTCAACCTGGAGCGCTTGAGCACCGACGTGCGCCCGGCCCCGATGAGCGGCGATCCGCTGTTCAACGCCGAGGCCTTGTTGCAAGTGCCGTCAAGCCTGTCCCTGGAGGCGTTGCAGGCGTCCCTGGAAACCCTGGCAGACGATCTGATGGTGGAATTGCGCAACGATGAATGAGCACCCATGAGGTTATGCATGGAAATCTTGCATGGACCTGTGGATAACCTTTGGGTCAATGTTTGCAAGCCAGGCCGGCTAAGGCTTGCAGAGCTTTGAGCGTTTTTTGATCAGCGTTTGCGCACGCTCAGCCAGATATCCACGCTGTACACCACCAGGCCCGCCCAGATAAAGGCAAAGGCGGTCAGCGTGCTGGGCGCCAGGTGTTCGCCGAACAGCAGCACGGCTTCCAGCAACACCAGGGTGGGCGCTACATACTGCAAAAAGCCCAGTGCGGTGTAAGGCAGATGCCGCGCGGCGGCGTTGAAACAGACCAGCGGGATCAGCGTCACGGGGCCTGCGGCCACCAGCCACCAGGCCTCGGAGGTGCTCCAGAATTCCAGCTGTGCGCTGTGGGCCGTCGGGTTGAACAGCAACCAGGCGATGGCAATCGGCACCAGCATCCAGGTTTCCACCACCAGCCCCGGCAGGGCTTTGACCGGCGCCTGTTTACGGATCAGCCCGTAGAAGCCAAAGGTCAGCGCCAGTACCAGCGATACCCACGGCAAACTGCCCACTTGCCACACCTGTTGCGCCACACCGACCGCCGCCAGGACCACGGCCACCCATTGCAGGCGGCGCAGGCGTTCGCCGAGCAGCAGCATCCCCAGCAGTACGTTGACCAGCGGGTTGATGTAGTAACCCAGGCTCGCTTCCAGCATGCGCCCGGTGTTGACCGACCATACATACGTCAGCCAGTTGGCCGCTATCAACGAACCGCTGAGGGCGAGGATCGCCAGGCGCCTGGGGTTGTCGCGCAGTTCGCGAAACCAGCCCGGGTGTTTCCACACCATCAGCAGCAAGCCACCGAACAGTGCCGACCACAGCACGCGATGCACGATGATCTCGGCGGCGGGGACACTGGCAATGGCTTTGAAATAGAGCGGGAACAGGCCCCAGGTGATATAGGCGCTTAGGCCCAGGATGTACCCCTTGCGGGGGTTTGCGGCGTGCATTGCAGAATCCTTGCTTAGGCAGCTAACAAAGCGCAATTGTAAGGATATTTGTCAGGCAATGGGGACCTGCTTTTTGTAGGAGCGAGCTTGCTCGCGAAGATCGTCAACGATAACGCGGGAGGCCTGTTGCCCAATGGCGCTCTCGGGTTTTTCGCGAGCAAGCTCGCTCCTACAGGAGAGCGTCGCGTTGCTCAGAACAGTTTCAAGGGTTCTTCGTTGAGGGCCGACAGCTGCTCACGCAACGCCAGCACCTGGTCACCCCAATAGCGCTCGCTGCCAAACCACGGGAAGCTGTGGGGAAAGGCCGGGTCGTCCCAGCGCCGCGCCAGCCAGGCGCTGTAGTGCATCAGGCGCAGGGCGCGCAAGGGTTCGATCAGGGCCAGTTCACGGGGGTCGAAGTCGTGGAACTCCTGGTAGCCGTCCATCAATTCCGACAGTTGACCCAGGCATTCCTGGCGGTCGCCGGCGAGCATCATCCACAGGTCCTGTACCGCAGGACCCATGCGACAGTCATCCAGGTCGACGATGTGGAACATCTCGTCGCGGCACATCATGTTGCCGGGGTGGCAGTCGCCGTGCATGCGGATGTTCTTGTGCGGGGTGGCCTTGTAGACCTCTTCCACACGTTTGAGCAGGTCGCGCGCCACGGACTCGTAGGCCGGCAACAGGCTTTTGGGAATGAAGTTGCCTTCGAGCAGGGTGGTCAGGGAATCGTGACCGAAGTTCTTCACGCCCAGGGCTTCGCGGTGTTCGAACGGGCGGGTGGACCCCACCGCGTGCAAGCGACCGAGCAGTTGCCCGAGGCGGTACAGCTGGTCGAGGTTGCCCGGCTCCGGCGCGCGGCCGCCACGGCGTGGAAACAGGGTGAAGCGGAAACCCTGGTGCTCGAACAGGCTTGCGCCGTTATGGATCAGCGGGGCGACCACCGGCACGTCGCACTCAGCCAGTTCGAAGGTGAAGCGGTGTTCTTCCAGGATCGCTTCGTTGGTCCAGCGCTGGGGCCGATAGAACTTGGCGATCAGCGGTTCGGAATCTTCGATGCCCACCTGATACACGCGGTTTTCGTAGCTGTTGAGCGCCAAAATGCGCGCATCGCTGAGAAAACCGATGCTTTCGACGGCGTCGAGGACCAGGTCGGGGGTGAGTGTTTCAAACGGGTGGGCCATGCGAACTCCTGCGCGCAGCAGGTCGCCGCGTCCGGCCGGGTATGGTAACCCAGCGGGCTTGAGATAGGGGGCGACTGTGGGATCGCCATCGGGGGCAAGCCCCCTCCCACATTTAACTGTATTCACAAATCAAGTGTGGGAGGGGGCTTGCCCCCGATGAGGCCCTGTCAGGCGCCGACAACCCCACCATCATCGCGCCGAATCGCCAGCACCGACGAACGCGGCTTGCCGTTCGGCAGATGCTCCGGCCACGTCGAGCCGCCGGTTTCGCCAGGGTGTTGAATACCCACAAACAGGGTTTTCTGATCCGGCGAAAAGCTGATCCCGGTGACTTCACACGCCACCGGCCCGACCATGAAGCGACGAATCTCCCCGGTGCCCGGGTCGGCGCACAGCATCTGGTTGTTGCCCATGCCGGCGAAGTCGCCCGCGTTGCTGTAGTCGCCGTCGGTGAGAATCCACAGGCGGCCAGCCTTGTCGAAACCCAGGCCGTCCGGGCTGTTGAACATGTTTTGCGGGTTGATGTTGGACGAGCCGCCCTTCGGCGAGCCCGCGTGTACGCCGGGGTTGCCGGCGACGACGAACAGGTCCCAGGTGAAGTCCGTGGCTCCGTGGTTATCGGCGTCGGCTTTCCAGCGCAGGATCTGGCCGTAGACGTTCTTCTCGCGCGGGTTGGGCCCGCCCACCGGCTGGCCGTCTTCGCCGCGCTTGGCGTTGTTGGTGAGGGTGCAGTAGACCTGGCCGTCCATGGGGCTGACCACGATCCATTCCGGGCGGTCCATGCGCGTGGCTTTCACCACGCTGGCGGCCAGGCGGGCATGGATCAGCACTTCGGCCTGGCTGGCAAAGCCTGTACCGGCATCGATACCGTTTTTGCCGTGGGTGAGTTCGACCCATTGGCCCTTGCCCCTGGGATGATCGGCATCGCCATTGCCCGCGTCGAAGATCGCCACGTACAAGGTGCCGTGATCGAGCAAATCCTTGTTGGCTTTCGAGTTGTCGTGGTTGATCGGATCGCGGCTGACGAACTTGTAGATGAATTCGCCGCGCTCGTCATCGCCCATGTACACCACCGCGCGTCCGTCGCGGGTCTCGGCCAGGGCCGCGTTTTCGTGCTTGAAACGGCCCAGGGCGGTGCGCTTGACCGGGGTGGATTGCGGGTCGAACGGGTCGATTTCCACCACCCAGCCGTGGCGATTGAGTTCGTTGGGGTTCTTGGCCATGTCGAAGCGCGGGTCGTGGGGGTGCCAGTTGATGTCCTTGCTGGCGGCGACCGCGCCGTAGCGTTTTTGCCCGGCGTCGAAGGCCTGCTGTGGGTTGCTGCTGCCGAAACAGTCGGTGAAGTTCTCTTCGCAGGTGAGGTAAGTGCCCCACGGGGTCTTGCCGTTGGCGCAGTTCTGGAAGGTGCCCAGGGCGTGCTTGCCGGTGTTGTCGGCGCTGGTTTTCAGCCAGTCGTGGCCGGCGGCGGGGCCGCTCAGGCGGATCGGCGTGTTGCCGTGGATGCGCCGGTTGTAGCGTGAATCCTGGACGAACTGCCAAGTGTCGCCCTTGCGCTGAATTTCGATCACCGACACGCCTTCGCTGGCCAGGGCCTTGCGCACGTCTTCGGCCGATTGCGGTGCGCCGCCGTGGGCGTAGAGGTAGCGGTAGTTGGTGTATTCGTTGTTGATCGCCATCAAGGCGCGGTTGTCATCGCCGGGGAAGGGAAACAGGCTCATGCCGTCATTGTTGTCGCCGAACTGCTGTTCCTGGGCCTTGGCCGTGCCGTTGCCGGAGGGGTCGAAGGCCGGCGCCTGGGTGCTCAAGGGCTGGCCCCAGCTGATCAGCACCGAGGCGCTGTAGCCGGGCGGCAGGGTGATGGTGTCACTGGTGGCGGCGGCGATGCCGGTGAAGCCC
>NZ_CVTO01000003.1:0-1573 GCF_900004715.1 Pseudomonas sp. 24 E 13 | reverse complement strand
CCACGGTGGTGCCGAGGGTGCCGGCGATCTGGCCAGTGACGAGCGGAGTGGCTGTCGAACCTGTTTCGCCGCCAGTGCCACCACCTGTGCCTCCGCCAGTGCCACCACCGGTACCACCGCCCGTACCGCCGCCTGTACCACCACCGGTACCACCACCCGTGCCGCCGCCAGTGCCACCACCGGTACCGCCACCCGTGCCGCCGCCTGTACCTCCACCGGTACCACCGCCAGTGCCGTCGCCAGAACCGCCGCCGGTGCCACCCCCCGTACCGCCACCGGCACCTGCGCCAGCATCCGGCGACGACGCCGCCACGCTTGATTTGTGTCCGCCACCACCGCTGCTGCAGCCGCCGAGGCTCATTGCCAGAATCAACGCCAGTGCGGTACTTGCTTTCCAGAACACGACTTGAGTTTTCATGATTGAGTTCCTTGCACCAGGTACAACCTTGGTTGTTTCAACCGTTCGCCGTTTCTTCGGCCAGCGATACGTTTGTCCGTGTGATTAATCACAGACCTGGGTCGGTTTTCTCGCAACGCTCAACTTCGTATTAACGATTTATATACATAAGGTCTTAGTCGGCTTAAGCGCTAATACAAACGGTATAACGTGTAGAAGTTCAGTAATTATAGTTTATGAAAATCAATAAGTTGAATAAAAAAAGCGGACCCGGGCGGGTCCGCTATAACTTAAGGTGTATATATACAATTAAACAGTGGACTTCAGGCAATCGGTTGCCACTTCCCGAGCATGTGCTCAATAGCCCCTGCGCCATTCAACACTAACTCGCCACTTGAGCCGGCGCCGCTGGTCATCAATATCACTTCGCCGGGCAGGCGTACGGGTTTTTTGAATTCAACTTCAATGTCGACATTGGCGAGCGGAAGGTGTTGGTCCAGCGCCGCCAGAGTGCGGGCCTTGTTCCATAATCCGTGAGCGATGGCCTGGGGGAAGCCAAACAGTTTGGCCGTCGGTGCGCTGAGATGAATCGGGTTGTAATCGCCGGACACGCGGGCATAACGTCGACCGATATCAGCCGGGGCGTTCCAACGGGACAGCTCACTGAGGGGCGTGTGCACCGACAACCCATGCTCCACCGTCTCGCCCTCAAGCTTTACACCACGGCACAACATTGTGCTTTGGGCTTCCCAGAGCAGCCCCAGGGCGTCCTCGACCACGGTCACCAGGTCAAAGGTCGCGCCCTTGGCGTGGGGCTTGAGATTGCAGGTGTACACGCCGACGGTCAGCTCACTCACACCGCCCAGGGGTCGATGGACGCGAATGCGGTTGCTCAGGTGAATCAGCCCCAGCAACGGGAATGGAAAGGTTTTGTCGGTCAGCAATTGCATCTGCAGGCCGAACGCCAGGATGTGCGGATAAGTCGCCGGCAGCATCGGGCTGTCGGCAAACCCGCAGACCTTGCGGTACGCCGCGACAGCCGTGGGATCGACGCGCACCTGGCAACGCAGGCCATGGTCGGGCAGTGCGCTGCCGGTGATCTTGCGCTTGAGTGCCGCGCGCCAGTACAGCGGCGGTAGAAACGGTGTGCTGTCCACTGTCTGCCATTGCATAGTC
>NZ_CVTO01000086.1:0-59278 GCF_900004715.1 Pseudomonas sp. 24 E 13 | reverse complement strand
CCTGCTCAACCGCCAGTTTAACCCCGAGCAGATCAACCAATCATGGGTTGCTGACATCACTTATATTCGCACTCGAAGCGGCTGGCTGTACTTGGCGGCTGTCATGGATTTGTATTCACGCAAGATCGTAGGCTGGTCCATGGCTCCGCATATGCGCGCAGAGTTGGTGTGCAGTGCTATGCAACTAGCCATCACACAGAGACAGCCTAAACCGGGTCTGATCGCGCACTCAGATCGGGGCAGCCAGTATGCAGGCGCTACTTACCAAGCCATGCTGACACGACATGGCTTGCGCTGCAGCATGAGCCGCAAGGGCAACTGCTGGGACAACGCAGTCATGGAACGTTTCTTCTTGAACCTGAAGATGGAGCGTGTTTGGAGGAAGGACTATGCCAATCATGATGAAGCAATCAGGGACGTCACGGATTACATTGTGCGGTTCTACAATGAACGACGAATGCATTCATCGTTAGACTATTTGCCGCCCAATCAGTACGAGCGGCAAACAGCCTGAAAACACCGATTGAGGTGTCCGGAAAAAGTTGACCACCTCACTAATAGATATGTGGCTGATACACCGCTATCGGGGGCAAGCCCCCTCCCACATTTGCTCAGCGGCGCCTGTTAGATCGCGGTCCCAATCAAGGACCGATCAGTCCCTATTTGGGACCGCTTTAAAATTCCGGCGAAGGACTGACTTGCTCCAGCGCTCTATCGACCAGCAACTGACCCAACTCTGCCATCTGCTGAATTCCAAGCATGATGGCGCGCTGAGAGGTGTCCAGATCGAAGGCCAGGGTGCAGGTGAGCGCGTTGAGGGAGGACAGGGTTTCGCTGGCGTTGACCAGCAGGGTTGCGGTGTTTTGGTGAGGGTTTACGGTGAAGAGGTTGGATGAGGAGGAGTTCGACATAGTATGCGGTTCCTGAATGTCTCATTAAGGAACGCCTTTGGTTCTAGGCGTTTGGTGCGCCTAAACAGGTTTCTCGGACTTGCACGTCCGTGTCACCGTTTTTTGCGATGACGGGACGAAGACTAGGCGTGCGGACTTCTCACGACAAGTTCATGCATGGCCCAAAATCTTGCAGGAAAAATCCGAAGCCCCAGCCACACTGATCGTTCCCACGCTCTGCGTGGGAATGCCGCCTGGGACGCTCCGCGTCCCGCCAGTCAGCATCAAGGGTGACGCAGAGCGTCACGGGATGCATTCCCACGCGGAGCGTGGGAACGCTCCGTCTTCGTAGGGATCAGGCCAGGCCGGACTCGGCCAGCAGCGCTTCAAGCCCCATCAGGTCCGGCACCTTCGCCACATGCTCGCCCACCTGCACCGCCGCCAGTTCCAGCGGGCACAGCGGTACGTCCACGTAGCTCAATTCGCTGTCGAGTTTGTACGAGCGCGGAATGCCCTGGATCACCACTGCGATGAACTTAAGCGTCGGCCGTCCGCCCAAGGCGTTCAACACCACGATCCTGGAGCGTTCGCCGGTCACGCTGGCTTCGCCGCACACGGCTTCGAAGCTGATCAAGGGTATGTGCCGATCCCGCCAGGTGACTTGGCGCAGGTACCACGGCGGTGCATCGCTGGCCGGTTCGCCGCGCTGGAAGTCGATCAGTTCGGCCACCGCGACATTCGGCAGGATCAGGTGACGATCAGCCAACGGCAGCAACAGCCCGGTGAGTTGGCTCGCGCGGTGGTCAAGCATGGGACTTGCTCCAGTAAGCGATGCTCTCGAGCAATACCGACTCCTGGTACGGCTTGCCGAGGTAGTCGTTGACGCCGATGGCCATGGCGCGGTCGCGGTGTTTCTGGCCGGTGCGCGAGGTGATCATGATGATCGGCAGGCGCATCAGGCGCGGGTCGTTGCGCACCTGGATCGCCACTTCAAAACCGTCCATGCGCGGCATTTCGATGTCGAGCAGCATCAGGTCCGGGGTGTGTTCTTCGAGCAGGGCGAGGGCGTCGATGCCGTCCTTGGCGGTCAGCACGTTCATGCCGTTGCGCTCCAGCAGGCGGCTGGTGACTTTGCGCACGGTGACCGAATCGTCCACCACCAGCACCAGCAGCGGGCGCTTTTTCAGCGGGTCGTTGAGGGTCAGTGGCGTGTCCACCGACTGCGCCGGCAACGCCGGTGGCCGCGCGCGGATGTGCGCCAACAGGTCGATAATCAGCACCACGCGCCCATCGCCCAGGATCGTCGCACCGGACAAGCCCTGCACCCCGGCAAACTGCGGTCCCAGGCCCTTGACCACGATCTCGCGCGTCCCCGCCATGGCATCCACATGCACCGCCACATGCCGCTCGTTGCACTGCATCAGCAACACCGGCACCGGCTGGTACTGGCCGAGCAGCCTGGGGCGACTGACGGTGTGCAACAGGTCGCCGAGGTAAAACAGTTCGTAGCGTTGGCCGGCGTATTCATAGCGCGGCGGGTCCTGCTGGTAGTGCCCCGCCAATTCATGGGGCAGCACACGCACCAGGCCCTCAATGGTATTGAGCGCAATCGCGTATTGATCGTCCGCGCATTGCACCATCAGGGCCCGATTTACCGACACGGTAAACGGCAGGCGAATCCTGAAATGCACACCCACGCCCGGGATCGAGTCGATCACCATCGAACCGCCGAGCTGGCGCACTTCCTCATGCACCACGTCCATGCCCACGCCGCGTCCGGAAATCTGGGTGATCTTTTCCGCGGTGGAAAACCCCGGTTGCAGGATGAACTGCAGCACGTCGCGGTCGCTGATCTCTTGATCGGGGTCGAGCAGGCCGCGCTTGATCGCCTTGCGGCGCACGGCTTCAAGGGGCACACCGGCGCCGTCGTCGCGCATGTCGAAGACGATATCGCCGCCTTCGTGGGTCAGGTCCAAGGTGATGCGGCCCTTCTCTGGCTTGCCCGCCTGCAGGCGCACCTCGCGGGACTCAAGACCATGGTCGACGGCGTTGCGCAGCATGTGTTCCAACGGCGCCGCCATACGCTCCAGCACGTTGCGGTCCATCTCGCCCTCGGCATTGCCGATCACGAATTCCACGTCCTTGCCCAGCTCATCGGCCACCTGGCGCACGATGCGCTTGAGGCGCGGCAGCATGCGCTCGAACGGCACCATGCGCGTGCGCATCAGGCCTTCCTGCAATTGGGTGTTGATGCGCGCCTGTTGCTGCAACAGGTCGTGGGCGTCCTGGTTGCGGCGTTCGAGGGTTTCCTTGAGGTCGAGCAAGTCGGAGGCGGATTCGGACAGCGCGCGGGACAATTGCTGCAATTGCGAATGGCGGTCCATTTCCAGCGGGTCGAACTCTTCGTAGCCCAGGCGCTCGGCCTCGGCCTGCTGGCGACTGAAAAGACCGCTCTGGGTTTCGCTGTCGAGGCGGCGCAGTTGATCGCGCATGCGCTCGATGGTGGTTTCCACTTCCGTGAGCGCGGTGCGCGCATCGTTGACCTGCTGCTCGATACGGCCACGGAAGATCGAGGTTTCGCCGGCCAGGTTGACCAGGTCGTCGAGCAGTTCGGCGGAGATCTTCACCATGTCGGCAGCCGGATCGACCACCGTCTCCGCCTTACCCGCCGGCAACGCCACCGGCACCACCGGCTCTTCGCCCGGGTGCACCAGGCTCTTGATGCGCTCGATCAGCTTGTCCACCGAGCCCACCGGCAAGCCGTCCGCCACGGCGTCGATCATCTGCGCCAGGCGGTCATGGCAACCCTGCAACAGCGCGAACAGTTCGGGCGACGGCGCCAGCAGCCCGGCGGACAGCCCCTCGTAGAGAAACTCCAGCTCGTGGGCCAGGTCGCCAATCGGGCCGATCTCGACCATGCGTGCGCCACCCTTGAGGGTGTGCAGGTCACGCAGCAGGGTTTCGACCTCCTGGCGGTTGCCGGGCTCGGCCTGCCAGCGCAGCAATGCACTGCCTGAACTGTCGAGAATATCGGCTGCTTCCTCGAGGAAAATATCCAGCAGCTCGGGGTCGGCGCCCGAGGGTTGCGGCGCTGCAACCGGGGCCGTCGGCAGACTGCTCTGGCGCAGTTCGCGCAACCTGGCGACCAGCTCGACACTGTCGCTCAACGGCTGCTGCCCGTGCAGCTCGTCAAGTTGCAAGGCCAGACGTTCATGACTGGCCATCAGTGCCTGGGACAGCTCGGTGGAGTAGCTGTAGCGACGGTCCACCAGGCCTTCATAGACGCATTCGAGCTCCTGGGCCAGATCGCCCACCGCGTCGATTTCGGCCATGCGCGCGCCGCCCTTGAGGGTGTGCAAGTCGCGCTGCAACGAGGACAACGGCGCCATGCCCTCGGGCTCCAGCAACCAGCGCTTGAGGGACTGCCCGGCGCTGTCGAGGATATCCACGGCCTCTTCAAGGAAGATGTCGACGATCTCGTCGTCCATCGCGGTGTGCCGGCTCAGTTGCTCGGTCGCCGCGCCCAGCTCGGCGATGCGCGGGGCGCGGTTGCCGTCACGTGTGATCAGGCCGGTGGCGGACGGATCGAGGGCGTCATCGAGCAATTCGCGCAGGGCCTGGACCCGTGCCGGCGCCGGGCTGATTTCCTGCCCGGCTGCCAGTTGGTCGAGCATGGTGATCAACGCTTCATGGGCCTGCTCGGCCTCATGGAAAAACCGTTCGCTGACCGCCAGGCTGCTCTCTTCCACCGCGCCATACAGGTCGAGCAAGGCTTCGCACAATTGATCGATAGGGTGCAGATCGGCGAGGTGCGCGCCCTCGCCCAGGGTGGTCAGTTCGTCCAGCAGCGCGGTGAGCTCCTGGCGCTCGCCGGGGTGTTGCTGCCAGCGACGCAGCAGGCTTTCGGCGTCGAGCAGGATGTCCATGCCCCGGGCCAGGAAGTTGGTGATCAGGTGCGGATCGCGCTTGACGTGCGGGCCGGTGCCGGGGCCGTTGAGCAGTGCTTCAAGCTGTTGGTCCAACAGGCTTTGGGTGCGCTTGATCAAGTCCGCCGCGCCCTTGATTGGCGCCAGGGGATGGCTGTCCAGTTCACGCAGCCCGCGCTGGAACACGCTTTCGGCTTCCAGCAGCAACTCGACTTCATCCAGGTCCAGCGGCAGGCGATGGGCCTTGTATTCGCGGGTCAGGTGGTCGAGGGGACGCGCCAGTTCGGCCATCGGCAACACGCCGGCCATGTAGGCGCTGCCCTTGAGGGTGTGCAGGGCGCGTTGCAGTTCATCACTGACCTGCAACGGCATGTGTTCGGCGGCCTGTTGCAGGAAGTGGTTGAGGCTGTCCAGATGGCTCTGGGCTTCGTTGCGGAAAATCTCCAGCAGCATCGGGTCGTGCGGCTCGACAACCGCTACCTGGGCGCCGCTGGCGCACCCGTGGGCGCGGGCAGCGAGGGCGTCGACCTCATCGCGCTGACGCTGTTGGCCGGTGGCGAAGTCGGCGATCAGCTCCGGCAGCAGCGCCACCGCCTCATCCAGCACCTGCCGCACCTCGGGACCGATCGCCACGCTGCGCTCCAGCACGCGGTTGAGCAGGTTTTCCACGGCCCAGGCCAGTTCGGCCACGACCAGGGCGCGGACCATGCGACCGCTGCCTTTCAAGGTGTGGAAGGCACGGCGCATTTCGCCCTGGGCGGTTTTGTCCGCGCAGTCGGGCAAGTAACGGTGCAGCACCTGAAGGACTTCATCGGTCTCTTCGAGGAAGACTTCACGCAACTCGTCGTCAATCGGCGCTTCATCGCGGGGAGGCGGCAGCAGACTGCCCGGACGTTGCAGCGCCGGCGGGTTGAGGCGCGAGGTGGGGCTGGCCAGCGCATCGAACCGGGATTGGCTTGGCGCGGTATCGCCGGACAAGACACCCTCGGGTGCAGCCAATGCCTGGCGCCAGGGTTTTTCCTGCGGCAGATAGCCCAGCTCGCTCAGGGCCTGAGTGGCCAGTTCCAGGACTTTTTCGCCCGCAGCGTCGGGGTCCTGGAGCATGCGTTCCAGGTAGTATTCAAGGCTGCTGATCACGTCGGCAAAGCGCGCCAACTGCGCCTCAGCGGGCGCGGTGTCATTGACCATCAGTTGCTCATCAACATAATCGGTACACCCGCGCATCAGGCTCGCCGCGCGCGGCAGTGGAATCATCGCCAGGGCGCCGCGCACCTGGCTCAACAGCTCAGGCAGGGATTCCAGGCGCTGGCGGTCCCAGTCGGCCTCGATGCAGTCGATCACCAATTCCTTGGCCTGGCGCAGGCACTGACAGGATTCGCGGATCACCAATTGGTGGATCTGGGTCAGGTCGGTGGTCGGCAGGCGGCTGTCTTCACGGCTTTGCGGTTCGACGGTGCCGACCATTCCGGCCAGCGTGGCCTCGACGTAGAGCAACGCCCCGGCGACGTCCATCAATACGGCGTCACTGGGTTCGCGTTGCCCCTGGACCAGGCTCAATACCACGGCAAGCTGGTCGATGATGACTTTGCGCGGCTGGCCGAAACCGAGCACCGCCAGGGTGTCGGCGATCTGCCGCAGCGGTGCCAGCAGCGGGTCCAGGTCCTGGGAATGCTGGCGGTCGCTGCGCACGAACAGATCGAGGCGCTCCTTGACCCGTACCAGCTCTTCGCACAATGCGCCGAGTACCGAGCCCATGGCGTTGCGGTCCGGCCCGGCCAGGCGCGCACGCTCGGCATCGACCACGGCACTGTCGGGCAAGGCCTCATCCAGACCGTAGCGTTCCTTGAGACTTTGCATGCGCGGCGTCGGCCGAGTGACTTTGGCGACGTAGAACAGCAGGCTCTTGAGCAATTCATCCGGCGCCGGCTGGTTGATCCCGCCGATGCCCTGCGCCAGCAGGCGCTTGAGTTGCTTGCCGCTGGCCTTGAGCAGGCTGCGCAGTGCCGGGCTGTTGGCGATCACACCCGTCAGCATGCCTTCGACCAGCGCCGAGGCGACCTGCCACAGCGGCAACAACGGCGCGCCCTGGCACAGCGCTTCCAGGCGCGCGAAGACCCGCGCCATGTCTTCCAGGTTGCTCGGCCCGTGGTCCTCGCGCAGCAACCCGGCCAGGGCCTGTTGCAGCAGCGCGTGCCATTGGCGCAGTTGCGGGTGAAGGTCCGGCGGTGTGCGTTGGGCCAGTGCCTCGTCGGGCAGCGCCGCGATGGTCAACAACTGCGGGCTGAACAAGCTGGTCTCCGACAGCAGGCTTTCACCGCGGGCGCTGCGCAGGTCGTTGAGCAGCGGCAACACCACCAGCGGCAGGTCGCGACGGGCGCTGTGCACGCGGTCCAGGTACAGCGGCAATTGGCCGAGGGCCTGTTGCAGCAGGCGGATACCTTCGTCGCGCTGGCCGACGTGCCCGGCCTGCAGCGCCAGGGCCAGGGCTTCGATCTCTTCAGCCAGCAGCGCCGCGCCGTAGAACTCGACCATCTGCAGCGCGCCATGTACCTGGTGGATACCGGCCAGGCACGCCTCAATGGCGTCGCCGGTTTCAACGTAAACGTCCAGCGCCGAACGGGCCTGCTTCAGGGTTTCGGCAATATCGCCCTTGACCCATTCGAGGGCCACGTAGTCGTGCCGATCAACCATAACTGCTCCGCTTGGAATTCATGGGTTGCTGGTGTTCTTGAAACACATGGAGATTAAGTGTGGGAGGGGGCTTGCCCCCGATAGCGGTGTGTCAGGCGACCCACTTATTGACTGTCAGACCGCTATCGGGGGCAAGCCCCCTCCCACATTTGGACTGTGGTGATTTTTGGAGCTCATTTCACTCTTCGACCTGCTTGGGCGGCGGGAGCGTGAACCCCGACACCGACCGGCGCAACTGGCTGGCCATTTTCGCCAGGTTACCAATGCTTTCGGCGGTCGCCGTGGAACCCGACGACGTCTGCGTGGTGATCTGCTGAATCACATTCATCGTCAGCGAAATCTGCCCCGCCGACGAGGTCTGTTGCTGCGCCGCATTGGAAATGCTCTGGATCAGCGCCGCCAGGGTTTTCGACACGCCTTCGATCTCTTCCAGCGCCACTCCGGCGTCCTGGGCCAGCCGCGCGCCGCGCACCACTTCGGTGGTGGTCTGCTCCATGGAGATGACCGCTTCGTTGGTGTCGGCCTGGATCGCCCGCACCAGGGTTTCGATCTGCCGGGTGGCGGCCGAGGAGCGCTCGGCCAGCCGTTGCACTTCATCGGCCACCACCGCAAAACCGCGCCCGGCATCGCCGGCCATGCTCGCCTGGATAGCCGCGTTCAGGGCAAGGATGTTGGTCTGGTCGGCGATGTCGTCGATCAGGCTGACGATGTCGCCAATCTCCTGGGACGATTCACCCAGGCGCTTGATGCGCTTGGCGGTGTCCTGGATCTGTTCGCGGATGTTGTCCATGCCGTGGATGGTGTTGTGCACCACCTCGTTGCCCTTGTTGGCAATCTCCACCGAACGCTCCGCCACCGCCGAGGACTCGGCGGCGTTGGCCGACACCTGGTCGATGGACTGGGCCATCTGGTTGATCGCGGTGGAGGCTTCGGCGATCTGCTGGGCCTGATGCTCCGAGGCCTGGGCCAGGTGCATGGCGGTGGCCTGGGTGTCCTGCACCGCGCCGGCGACTTGCCCGGCGGTGAGGTTGATGGTGGCCACCAGGTCGCGCAGTTGGTCCACCGAATAGTTGATCGAGTCGGCAATGGTGCCGGTGAAGTCTTCGGTGACCGAGGCCGTGACGGTCAGGTCGCCGTCGGCCAGGTCTTCGATTTCGTCCAGCAGGCGCATGATCGCGTTCTGGTTGCGCTCGTTCTTTTCGGCGGTTTCGCGCAGCTGGCGGTTGGTCTCGCGCACCATTACCAGGCCGATCAGGATGATCGAGGCCAGCGCCAGCAGCCCCAGCGCATAGCCGCCGAGGGTATCCAGGCTGCGCCCGCCGGCCAGGTTCTCGAAGCCGGTGGCCAGGTGCGAGGCTTCATCGAGCAGGGTTTGCGACAGGTTGAAAATATTGCTCGCCGACGCGCGTACCTGAAACAACTGCGGCGAGGTTTCGAGGATTTCATCCACGGAGCCCGAGACGAATTCGAACAGTTCGGCAATTTCCCCCAGCCGCGCGCGGGCGTCAGGGTCTTCGACCTGGGTGATGCGCAGGCCGGGGTTGCCGTTGAGCATGCCATTGAGCACCACGCCAAAACGATTGGCGTCGCGACCAAAGGCATCGGCGGCCTGCACGGCGGTTTCGTCGCCGGCGAGCACGGTATTGACCGCACCCAGGATGCGCTCGGCCAGCAGTGACTGGCGCTGGGCCAGCGCCACCTGGCTTGCGGGGGCGCCGCGCTGGAGCAGGATGTCGACGACTTTTTCCGACTCTATCTGCAATTGCGGCACGGTTTCGGCGAGGGTGGCGGCCACCTGGTGCAACGACAGTACGGTCTGTTCACTGGCCAAAATGGCGTCGGTGTTTTTCAGCAGGGCTTCCCAGTCGGTCTGCACCGCGCGCATCTCGGCGCGTACGGCAGTGGGCGCGGCCGGCAGGCCGGTTTGCGGGTCGCCTTTTTTCAGGTAGCCCCAGCGCTGGGCAAAGTCGTTGCGCGCCTCGCCCAGCAGCTTGAACGCGGCCGCCTTGCCGGCGGCGGCTTCGGTGGCATTCTTGGCGATGCGCTGGGACAGCACCCGCAGTTCGCCCGCGTGGCCGATGTACTGTTTGTCGTAGGTGGACTGGGTGTTGAGGTACGCGAAGTTGGCGAACAACAGCATGATGAACACGATCAGTGCGATAAACAGCACGATGATCTGCGAGCGGCTGCGCGAGGCCGCCTGGGGCTTGGGCGGGGTCACGGTGCTCATGCGGCCACATCCATGAAGCCTGGAGCCTGGGCCAGGGCGAAGGGACTGAAGACCTGCCACTGCGGGTCGCCATCGAACTGGCCCTGTATAAACGGCGCGCCGGAGGCGGTACTCGCCATCCACGCGTCGAGTGCAAAATGTTGCATGCCCACCACCTCGTCCACCAGCAACCCGACAAACAGATCGTTGTATTCCACCACCAGCACCCGCCGCTGCTTGCGCGCCTTGGACAGTTCCCGGCCGAGAAACCCGCCCAGGTCCATCACCGGCAACAAGCGCCCGCGCAGGTTGGCCACGCCCTTGACCCAAGGCTTTACGCCAGGCATCAGGGTGCAGCGCGGCTCATGCAACACCTCGGCGACTTCGCCCATGGGCGCCACATACCAGTGCTGCCCCAGGCGAAAGCCAATCCCGCTCCAGCGTTGCAGGCGGGTTTCCTGGGACGGCAGGTCGGCGGCCAGCAGGCGGCAGCGGCGGTCAATGTCCAGCAGCAGCTCAAAGGCGGTTTGCGACTCGGTCATGATGGCGTGCCGTCAACCGGCCAGCACCTTGTTCAGCGTGGCGATCAGGGTTTCTTCGTCCACCGGCTTGGTCAGGTAATCCTTGGCACCCTGGCGCGCGCCCCAGATCTTGTCGGTTTCCTGGTCCTTGGTGGTGATGATGATAATCGGGATGCCGTTGGTTTCCGGCTCCTTGGACAACTGGCGCGTGGCCTGGAAGCCATTGAGGCCCGGCATCACGATGTCCATCAACACTGCGTCGGGCTTTTCCTGGCGGGCCAGGGCCACGCCGTCCGCGCCATTTTCGGCCTTCAAGACCTGGTGGCCATGCTTTTCCAGCATGCCGGTCAGTTTGTACATTTCAGTCGGCGAATCGTCGACGATCAGAACACGTGCCATGGTTTTCCCCACTACATTGGTCGGCGCCGGCCCTCGGGGGCGGCGTCAGTGTGCTTGTTCTACTGCGGCGAAGGCAGGCACATAGGCCTTGATCGCACCCAGCAGTTCTTCCTTGCTGAAAGGCTTGGTCAAAAACTGATCGACCCCCACGGTACGCCCCTTGGCCTTGTCGAACAGGCCGTCCCTGGAGGACAGCATGATCACCGGGATCGACTTGAACGCCGGGTTGTTCTTCACCAGCGCACAGGTCTGGTAGCCATCCAGGCGCGGCATCATGATGTCGACAAAGATAATGTGCGGGTGATGATCCACGATTCGCGCCAGGGCATCGAAACCGTCGATGGCCGTGATGACCTCGCACCCCACGTTCTTCAACAGCGTCTCGGCGGTGCGGCGGATCGTTTTCGAATCGTCGATCACCATCACTCTCAAGGCGTTGGAATGCTGTTCCATAGTTGCTCTACCATCGCCACAGCGAATCGGTTTTCGGTGTGTACTGCCTGATGTGTCAAAGGATGAGCCCCGCAGGCCTTGGAATTCAAGGGCTGCTGCGCTGTGGCAGTCTTTTTAGCACAGTCTCCGGGCGCAATCTATCGAGGCACTCGCCTGGTGGTTTTTCCTTGACCCGCAACAGCCGCAGCGCCACTCTGACGCCACTTTTATGCGCCCTATTTGCCAGAGGAAATAACCCATGAGCGTTCGCGTCGGCATTGTCATGGACCCTATTGCCAGCATCTCCTATAAAAAGGACAGCTCGCTGGCCATGCTCCTGGCCGCCCAGGCCCGCGGCTGGAGCCTGTTCTATATGGAACAGCGCGACCTTTACCAGGGCGACGGCGAGGCCCGTGCGCGGATGCGTCCGTTGCAGGTATTCGCCAACCCCGAGAAGTGGTTCGAGCTGCAGGATGAAATCGACAGCCCCCTGAGCGATCTGGACGTGATCCTGATGCGCAAGGACCCGCCGTTCGACATGGAATTCGTGTATTCCACCTACCTGCTGGAGCAGGCCGAGCGCGCCGGGGTGTTGATCGTCAACAAGCCGCAAAGCCTGCGCGACTGCAATGAAAAACTGTTCGCCACCCTCTTCCCGCAGTGCACGCCGCCGACCGTGGTCAGCCGCCGCGCCGACGTGCTGCGTGAATTCGCCGCCAAACATGGCGATGTGATCCTCAAGCCGCTGGACGGCATGGGCGGCACCTCGATCTTCCGTCACCGCGCGGGCGATCCGAACCTGTCGGTGATCCTGGAAACCCTGACCGCGCTGGGCACCCAGCAGATCATGGGCCAGGCCTACCTGCCGGCGATCAAGGACGGCGACAAGCGCATCCTGATGATCGACGGCGAGCCGGTGGATTACTGCCTGGCGCGCATCCCGGCGGCCGGCGAGACCCGTGGCAACCTGGCCGCCGGTGGCCGTGGTGAAGCGCGACCGCTGTCGGACAAGGATCGCTGGATCGCCGCCCAAGTCGGCCCGACCCTTCGCGAAAAAGGCCTGCTGTTTGTAGGACTTGACGTAATCGGTGAGAACCTCACCGAAATCAACGTCACCAGTCCGACCTGTATTCGCGAGATTGATAACGCATTTGGCACGAACATCGGCGAAATGCTGATGGCGGCCATTGAGCGCAAGCTACAAGCCAAGTGACATAGAACAGCCAGACACACACCAACATTGCGTTATCATGCGCCACCTGTGAAACGCGCGATGTTGGTTTTTTTGTCATGACGCTCCCGTCCGATCTGCCCCCCGAACTCTCCCACAGCGGCGTGCGCCCGGCTGATCGGCTCGGATTTACCCTGTTCCTGGCGGCGCTGGTTCACCTTGCACTGATTCTCGGCGTGGGTTTCACCTTGGTCGAACCCAAACAGATCACCAAGACCCTGGAAATCACGCTCGCCACCTTCAAGAGCGATAAAAAGCCCGAGAAGGCCGACTTTCTCGCCCAGGAAAACCAGCAAGGCAGCGGCACCCTCGACAAGAAAGCCGTACCCAAGACCACAGAAGTGGCGCCGTTCCAGGACAACAAGGTCAACAAAGTCACCCCGCCACCGGCCGCCAGGCCGGAAGTCAAACAGGCGACGCCCAAGGCTGCCGTGACCACCGTCGCGCCCAAGCCGCAAAAAGCCCCGACCCAGCGCGAAAAGACCAAAACCGAGCCCAACCCCGAGCCCGTCAAGCCTGCGCCGACATTCGACAGCTCGACGCTGTCCGACGAAATTTCCAGCCTGGAAGCCGAACTGGCCCACGAACAACAGCTCTACGCCAAACGCCCGCGCATCTACCGCTTGAACGCCGCCTCGACCATGCGCGACAAAGGCGCCTGGTATAAAGATGAATGGCGCAAGAAGGTCGAGCGCATCGGCAACCTCAACTATCCGGAAGAGGCACGCCGCCAGCAGATCTACGGCAATCTGCGCCTGCTGGTGTCGATCAACCGCGACGGTTCGCTCTATGAAGTGCAGGTGCTGGAGTCATCCGGCCAGCCCCTGCTGGACCAGGCCGCCCAGCGCATCGTGCGCCTGGCCGCACCCTTTGCGCCCTTTACCGGCGATTTGAACGACGTGGACCGCCTGGAAATCATCCGTACCTGGAAATTCGCCAGGGGCGATCGGCTGTCCAGCAACTGACTCCGGCACTTTCCTTCACTGTAGGAGCGAGCTTGCTCGCGAAAAACGCATAGGCGGCGCGGACTACCTGATAGCACTGCGTCATCGTTAACGACCTTCGCGAGCAAGCTCGCTCCTACAGAAAAGCAGACGGCGCTCTATTCGGGTCACGCTCAGCTTGTCAGTTCGCCCCTCCAACGCCACACTAGCGGACATGAAAAATGTCAGCCCGACCTACCTCAAGCACCATTTCCTGATCGCCATGCCCCACATGGCCGACCCGAACTTTGCGCAGACCTTGACCTACATCGTCGAGCACACGGCCAATGGTGCCATGGGGTTGGTGGTGAACCGCCCGCAGGAGCTGAACCTGGCCGATATCCTCGAGCAACTGCGCCCGGAAATCGACCCTCCCGCCAGTTGCCAGGGCGTGCCGATCTATATCGGCGGGCCGGTGCAGACCGATCGCGGTTTCGTGCTGCACCCCACCGGGCCGAAATTCCAGGCCACGGTGGACCTTGAGGGCGTATCCCTGTCCACATCCCAGGACGTGTTGTTCGCGATTGCCGACGGCGTCGGCCCTGAACAAAGTGTGATCACCCTGGGATACGCCGGTTGGGAGGCCGGGCAACTGGAGGCCGAACTGGCCAGCAATGCCTGGCTGACCTGCCCTTTCGACGCCGACATCCTGTTCAACACCGCCAGCGAACTGCGCCTGGAAGCCGCCGCCGCCAAGCTGCGGGTCAACCTCAGCCTGTTGACCAGCCAGGCGGGGCACGCCTGATGGCCTTGCGTTTGATTCTCGGGTTTGACTACGGCACCAAGCAGATCGGCGTGGCAGTCGGCCAGGTCATTACCGGCCAGGCCCGCGAGCTGTGCACATTGAAGGCCCAGAACGGCGTGCCGGACTGGAACCAGGTCGAAGCGCTGATCAAGGAATGGAAGCCCGATGCAGTGGTGGTCGGCCTGCCCTTGAACATGGACGGCACGCCCAGCGACATGTGCCTGCGCGCCGAAAAATTCGCCCGCCGCCTCAACGGCCGCTACAACCTGCCCTTCTATACCCACGATGAACGCCTGACCACCTTTGAAGCCAAGGGCGAACGACGCGACCGTGGCGGACAGAAAGGCAGCTACCGCGACAACCCCGTGGATGCCATCGCCGCCGCCCTGTTGTTGCAGGGCTGGCTGGATGAAAACACCGCTTTATTTGAATCCTGACTGACGCGGCTTGTTGCTATGCCGCTTTTGCAGGAGCGAGCTTGCTCGCGAAGAACTCACAGGCACCGCGTACATCCAGGCTTCACGCGTTATCGTTGAGGTTTTTTGCGAGCAAGCTCGCTCCTGCACACTTAATGAGGAGCCACCATGAGCCTGCCCAATCCCGCCGAACTGATCAGTCAGATGGCGTTACGCCTCAACGCGCACCTGGAACACCGTGGCATCAGCGAGCCGCGCTTCATTGGCATCCGCACCGGCGGTGTGTGGGTGGCCCAGGCCTTGCTGGAAGCGCTGGGCAGTGATTCGCCCCTGGGTACGCTGGATGTGTCCTTCTACCGTGACGATTTCAGCCAGAACGGCCTGCACCCGCAAGTGCAACCCTCGGCGCTGCCGTTCGAGGTTGAAGGCCAGCACCTGGTGCTGATCGACGACGTGCTGATGAGCGGTCGTACCATCCGCGCGGCCATGAATGAATTGTTCGACTACGGCCGCCCGGCCAGTATCACGCTGGTATGCCTGCTGGACCTGGACGCCGGCGAATTGCCGATCAGCCCGGATGTGGTCGGCGCGACACTGTCCCTGGAAGCCCACCAACGGGTAAAATTGTCCGGTCCCACGCCGCTCGAACTCGAACTGCAAGACCTTGCCCTTTAAACCGCCTTGTACAGAGTCCCCGCGATGACGCCTCTAGATGCCAAGCGCCCGCTGCAGCTCAATGCTCAGGGCCAGTTGCAACACTTCCTGTCCCTCGATGGTTTGCCCCGCGAACTGCTCACCGAAATCCTCGACACCGCCGACTCGTTCCTCGAAGTCGGTGGCCGGGCGGTGAAGAAGGTCCCGCTGCTGCGCGGCAAGACCATCTGCAACGTGTTCTTCGAGAACTCTACGCGCACCCGCACCACCTTTGAACTGGCGGCCCAGCGGCTGTCGGCTGACGTGATCACGCTGAACGTGTCCACCTCGTCGGCCAGCAAAGGCGAAACCCTGCTCGACACCCTGCGCAACCTGGAAGCCATGGCCGCCGACATGTTCGTGGTGCGCCACGGTGACTCCGGCGCCGCGCACTTCATCGCCGAACACGTGTGCCCGAATGTGGCAATCATCAACGGCGGCGACGGTCGCCACGCCCACCCGACCCAGGGCATGCTCGACATGCTCACCATCCGTCGGCACAAGGGCGGCTTTGAAAACCTCTCGGTGGCCATCGTCGGTGACATCCTGCACTCGCGGGTTGCGCGCTCGAACATGCTGGCCCTCAAAGCCCTGGGCTGCCCGGACATCCGCGTGATCGCCCCGAAAACCCTGCTGCCCATCGGCATCGAGCAGTACGGCGTGAAGGTCTACACCAACATGGCAGAAGGCCTCAAGGATGTGGACGTGGTGATCATGCTGCGCCTGCAACGCGAACGCATGGCCGGCGGCCTGCTGCCGAGCGAGGGCGAATTCTATCGCCTGTTCGGCCTGACCACCGCGCGCCTGGCCGGCGCCAAGCCGGATGCCATCGTGATGCACCCGGGCCCGATCAACCGAGGGGTGGAAATCGAATCGGCGGTCGCCGACGGCCCGCAATCGGTGATTCTCAATCAGGTGACCTACGGCATCGCCATCCGCATGGCCGTGCTGTCCATGGCCATGAGCGGGCAAACCGCGCAACGTCAATTCGAGCAGGAGAACGCCCAGTGAAGCTCAGCATTCTCGGCGCCCGAGTCATCGATCCGGCCAGCGGCCTGGATCAAGTCACCGACCTTCACCTGGACGCGGGCAAGATTATCGCCATCGGGGCCGCGCCCGCAGGCTTCAGCGCAGTCGAAAGCATCGACGCCAAAGGCCTGGTCGCCGCGCCCGGGCTGGTGGACCTCAACGTCGCCCTGCGTGAGCCGGGCTACAGTCGCAAAGGCAACATCACCAGCGAAACCCGCGCCGCCGCCGCCGGTGGCGTGACCAGCCTGTGCTGCCCGCCGAACACCAAGCCAGTCCTGGACACCTCGGCGGTCACCGAGCTGATCCTCGACCGCGCCCGTGAAGCGGGCAACTGCAAAGTGTTCCCTGTGGGCGCGCTGAGCAAAGGCCTGGAGGGCGAGCAGTTGGCTGAGCTGATCGCCTTGCGCGACGCCGGTTGCGTGGCGTTCAGCAACGGCCTGGAGAGCTTTCGCAGCACGCGCACCCTGTGCCGGGCCCTGGAATACGCGGCCACGTTCGACCTGACGGTGATCTTTCATT
Organism: Pseudomonas sp. 24 E 13; assembly: GCF_900004715.1. Lineage (NCBI taxonomy): Bacteria > Pseudomonadati > Pseudomonadota > Gammaproteobacteria > Pseudomonadales > Pseudomonadaceae > Pseudomonas > Pseudomonas sp. 24 E 13. Next base: position 42,594 of record NZ_CVTO01000086.1, on the reverse strand, counting down.
CCCAGGACCGCGACCTGGCTGAAGGCGGCCTGGCCCATGAAGGCGCGGTGGCCAGCTTCCTCGGCTTGCCGGGCATCCCGGAAACCGCAGAAACCGTGGCCCTGGCCCGTGACCTGTTGCTGGTGGAACAAAGCGGCGTACGCGCGCATTTCAGCCAGTTGACCAGTGCCCGCGGCGTCGCGCTGATCGCCCAGGCCCAGGCCCGTGGCTTGCCGGTGACGGCGGACGTGGCGTTGTACCAGTTGATCCTGACCGATGAGGCGCTGATTGACTTCTCCAGCCTGTACCACGTGCAACCGCCGCTGCGTACCCTGGCCGACCGTGAAGGTTTGCGTGCGGCGGTGAAGTCAGGCGTGGTCTCGGCGATCTCCAGCCATCACCAGCCCCACGAACGCGATGCCAAGCTGGCGCCGTTCGGCGCCACCGAGCCCGGCATCAGCAGCGTCGAGTTGCTGCTGCCGCTGGCAATGACCTTGGTGGAGGATGGCCTGCTGGACCTGCCTACGCTGCTGGCACGCCTGAGCGCCGGCCCGGCCGAGGCCTTGCGCCTGCCGGCGGGTAAGTTGGCGGTGGGTTCGGCGGCGGATCTGGTGCTGTTCGACCCGGCCAGTTCCACCGTTGCCGGGGAACACTGGCTGTCCAGGGGCGAAAACTGCCCGTTTATTGGTCACAGCCTGCCGGCCACGGTGCGCTACACCCTGATGGATGGGCGGATCAGCTACCAGGCTTGAAGCGGGCACGGTAAAAAAATGTGGGAGGGGGCTTGCCCCCGATGGCGGAGTGTCAGCTACCAAATCTATTGGCTGACACACTGCAATCGGGGGCAAGCCCCCTCCCACATGTGGTTCTCTATTTGGCCGGGAGATCAGCGCCCGCCATTGCGCTCGGCATTGCGGAGCGAAACCTGGCTGTTCAATGTCCAGAAGTCATACAGCACCCCAATCAGGAACAAACCGCCGGTCAGCAAGTAGATCAGGCCGGTGATCCATTTGCCCTGGTACATCCGGTGCACGCCGAACACGCCCAGAAACGCCAACAGAATCCAGGCCACGTTGTATTCGATCGGCCCGGCGGTAAAACGCAGGTCGGCTTCACGGTCCATGGCCGGGATCAGGAACAGGTCGATCAGCCAGCCAATACCCAGCAGGCCGAAGGTGAAAAACCAGATCGTCCCGGTGACCGGCTTGCCGTAATAGAAGCGATGCGCGCCGGTGAAACCGAAAATCCATAGCAGGTAACCGATCACCTTGCTGTGGGTGTCTTGCTGCGAAGCAACCTGTTGATAGGTGTTCATGAAGGACCTCTTTTCACTCAATAGATAAATTTGTTCATTTTTTTTGTGACTTTTTTACGGGCGCCCGACGCACGGTAAATGGTATCGTTCTGCCCTCAAACCCTTATGCCACCTGACTTGTGTCGGACAATTGCGGCTAATCGTCGCGTTTTTTCCGAATTTGACCCCAAGGTTCAGTCGACAAACGGCCTGAGAACAGCACAAAAAGCTGTTATAAAGTTGCGCGCAAACCCATATGAGCCACGCCTAATGCGACCATTTATCAAGACATGGCTAACCATTTGCCTATTAATGCCACTGGCCGCCCACGCCACCAATCGTGAGCAACGTCTTCCAAACGTTAACGGTTTTACCCCTAAAGTCCATAGCACACCCAGCACCGCCAAATCGGCAAAGCCCACCGTCAGCCGCCCGACTCAACTGAGCAAGGCCCACGGCAAAGTGCTTTCCACCCAGTTGGCCGTGAACACCAAGCAGAGCAGCAATGTCCTCAGCCGCGCCGTGAACGTGCTCGGTACTCCTTATCGTTGGGGCGGCAGCAGCCCAAGTAAAGGGTTCGACTGCAGCGGCCTGGTAAAATATGCGTTCAACGACGTCAAGGCGGTGGATTTACCGCGTACGTCCAACGCCATGGCGGCCGGCCACGGCTTGAAAGTTGATCGCAAAGACCTGAAGCCGGGCGATTTGCTGTTCTTCAAGCTCAAGAGCCGCCAGGTCAACCACGTTGCCATCTACCTGGGTAACGACCGCTTTATCCACGCGCCGCGTCGTGGCAAGTCGGTGAGCATCGATACACTGAAAAAGCCGTTCTGGGACAAGAACTACGTGATCGCCAAGCGGGTGCTGCCCAAAGAGCAGAACAACACCCTGCGGATCGTGCAGCGCTGATTCGAGGCTGAAATGCAGTAAATGTGGGAGGGGGCTTGCCCCCGATGGCAGAGTATTAGTCAACAGATTCATTGGCTGATACACCGCTATCGGGGGCAAGCCCCCTCCCACATTTGGTTTCATTGTTTGCTGAATCTCAAATGTCTGCCGGCACCCTCGCCTTCCCTCGCGCCTCCTCTTGGCTGATCAGCCCCTCGCTCACCAGCGCCTTCAAGCTCATATCCAGCGTTTTCATCCCCAGCGCCCCGCCGGTCTGGATCGCCGAGACCATCTGCGCCACTTTGTCTTCACGGATGAGATTACGAATGGCCGGCGTGCCCAGCATGATTTCGTGAGCCGCGACACGTCCGCCGCCGATCTTCCTGACCAGCACCTGGGACACCACCGCCTGCAGCGACTCCGACAGCATCGAGCGGACCATGGCCTTTTCCCCGCCCGGGAACACGTCCACCAGCCGGTCTACCGTCTTTGCCGCCGAAGTGGTGTGCAGGGTGCCGAATACCAGATGCCCCGTCTCAGCGGCCGTCAGCGCCAGGCGGATGGTTTCCAAGTCACGTAGCTCGCCCACCAGGATGACGTCCGGGTCTTCGCGCAATGCCGAGCGCAGCGCCACCGAGAAGCTGTGGGTATCGCGATGCACCTGCCGCTGGTTGATCAGCGCCATTTTCGGCCGGTGGATAAATTCGATGGGGTCTTCCAGCGTAAGGATGTGCTGGCGTCGATGCCGATTCAGATAATCGATCAGCGCCGCCAAGGTGGTGGACTTGCCCGAGCCGGTGGGCCCGGTCACCAGCACCAGGCCGCGCGGCAGCTGCGCGATACGCTGGAACACCTCACCCAGGCCAAGGCTTTCCAGGCTCTGGATGTCGCTGGGGATGGTGCGAAACACCGCCCCCACGCCCCGCGCCTGCTGGAACACATTCACGCGAAAGCGCGCCAAGCCGGGCAGTTCGAAGGCAAAGTCTGTTTCAAGAGATGTTTCGAAATCCTTTTGTTGGTGCTGGTTGAGCAAAGGGCTCAATAAATCCGCTACCTGCGACCCGGCCAGCACCGGGCCATCCAGCGGCCAGACCTCGCCATCGATGCGCAACATCGGCGCCAGGCCGGCCGACAGGTGCAGGTCGGAGGCGCCACGGCGCACGCTGGCCGTCAGTAATTCAGTGATATCCATAGGGCTTTCCATTTCCAGTAGAATGCCGCGGACTCCATATCCACGGGCGCAACTTGAATGTCGACGATAGCAGACAACATCGGCCTGGTTAGCCAGCGCATCCGCGCCGCCGCCGACGCCGTGCAGCGTGACGCAAGCGGCATCCACCTGCTGGCCGTGAGCAAGACCAAACCGGCGCAAGCGGTACGTGAAGCCTATGCCGCGGGGATGCATGATTTTGGTGAAAACTACCTGCAGGAAGCCCTGGGCAAACAGGCGCAATTATCCGACCTGCCCTTGAGTTGGCACTTCATCGGCCCCATTCAATCGAACAAGACTCGCGCGATCGCCGAGAACTTCGCCTGGGTGCATTCCGTGGACCGCCTGAAAATCGCACAACGCCTGTCCGAACAACGCCCTGCCGACCTGCCTGCGCTGAATATCTGCATTCAGGTCAATGTCAGTGGCGAAGCCAGCAAGTCCGGCTGTACGCCCGCCGACCTGCCGGCCCTGGCCAACGCCATCAGCGCCCTGCCGCGCCTGAAGCTGCGGGGCTTGATGGCGATCCCCGAACCGACTGAAGATCGCGCTGCGCAGGATGCCGCGTTCGCCACGGTGCGCGAGCTGCAAGGCAGCCTGAACCTGCCACTGGACACACTTTCCATGGGCATGAGCCACGACCTCGAGTCGGCCATCGCTCAAGGCGCCACCTGGGTGCGGATCGGTACCGCGCTGTTTGGCGCCCGTGACTACGGCCAGCCGTGAAATGGCTGACGTTCATTTAGCTAAGGACCTGTCATGAAAGACATGCGTATTGCCTTTATCGGCGCCGGTAACATGGCGGCCAGCCTGATCGGCGGCCTGCGGGCCAAGGGCCTGGACGCTGCGCAGATTCGCGCCAGCGACCCGGGCGCCGAGACCCGCGCCCGTGTCAGCGCCGAACACGGCATTGAAACCTTTGCCGACAACGCCGAGGCCATCGAAGGCGTCGACGTGATCCTGCTGGCGGTCAAGCCCCAGGCCATGAAAGCCGTGTGCGAAAGCCTGCGCCCGAGCCTGCAGGCCCATCAACTGGTGGTGTCCATCGCGGCCGGCATCACCTGCGCCAGCATGAACAACTGGCTCGGCGCCCAACCGATCGTTCGCTGCATGCCGAATACCCCGTCGTTATTGCGCCAGGGCGTGAGCGGTTTGTACGCCACCGCCGAAGTCAGCGCCGCGCAGCGTGATCAAGCCCAGCAACTGTTATCCGCCGTGGGCATCGCCCTGTGGCTCGAACAGGAGCAGCAACTGGACGCGGTCACCGCCGTTTCCGGCAGTGGCCCGGCGTACTTCTTCCTGTTGATCGAAGCCATGACCGCCGCCGGGGTGAAACTGGGCCTGCCCGCCGACGTTGCCGAGCAACTGGCCGAGCAGACCGCCCTGGGCGCCGCGAAGATGGCGGTGTCCAGCGAGGTGGATGCGGCCGAGTTGCGCCGTCGCGTAACGTCTCCGGGCGGCACCACGCAAGCCGCCATCGAATCGTTCCAGGCCGGGGGCTTTGAAGCCCTGGTGGAAAAAGCACTGGGTGCTGCGGCACATCGTTCAGCCGAGATGGCCGAACAACTGGGCAAATAGTCGTCCCTTACCAAGGTAATCAAACATGCTCGGAATCAATGACGCTGCCGTCTTCATCATCCAGACCCTGGGCAGCCTGTACCTGCTGATCGTGCTGATGCGCTTTATCCTGCAACTGGTGCGGGCGAACTTCTACAACCCGCTGTGCCAGTTCGTGGTCAAGGCCACCCAACCCCTGCTCAAGCCGCTGCGCCGCGTGATCCCGAGCCTGTTCGGGCTGGACATGTCGTCGCTGGTACTGGCACTGCTGCTGCAGATTCTGCTGTTTGTGGTGATCCTGATGCTCAACGGCTACCAGGCCTTTACGGTGCTGCTGCTGCCATGGGCGCTGATCGGCATTTTCTCGCTGTTTTTGAAGATCATCTTCTGGTCGATGATCATCAGCGTGATCCTCTCCTGGGTCGCACCGGGCAGCCGCAGCCCGGGTGCCGAGCTGGTGTATCAGATCACCGAGCCCGTATTGGCACCATTCCGTCGCCTGATCCCGAACCTGGGCGGGCTGGATATCTCGCCGATCTTCGCGTTTATCGCGATCCAGCTGATTCAGAGCTGGGTGATTCCGCGTCTGGCGTTCTATGCGTTCATGCCTAAAGAGCTGTTCGGCCTGATCTGACCGCATGATCGTTCCCACGCTCTGCGTGGGAATGCCTCTTGGGACGCTCTGCGTCCCCCCATGCGGGGTGCGACGCGGAGCGTCATCGGCTGCATTCCCACGCGGAGCGTGGGAACGATCAATGCGCGCAGACCATTGCTTGCCGCTGGGTCCCCCGCTCTTTAGACTTACGCCTCATTTAAACGAGAGCAGGGTCGATGCCAACTGCCTTCCCCCCCGATTCCGTTGGACTGGTCGTGCCCCAAGTGGCGCACTTCAGCGAACCGCTGGCCCTGGCCTGTGGCCGCTCGCTGCCAGCCTACGACCTGATCTACGAAACCTACGGCCAATTGAACGCCACGGCGAGCAACGCCGTGCTGATCTGCCACGCGTTGTCCGGCCACCATCACGCCGCAGGCTTCCACAGCGTCGACGAGCGCAAGCCCGGCTGGTGGGACAGCTGCATCGGTCCCGGCAAACCTATCGACACCCATAAGTTCTTTGTAGTCAGCCTGAACAACCTCGGCGGCTGCAACGGCTCCACCGGCCCCAGCAGCCTCAACCCGGAAACCGGCAAGCCGTTCGGCGCCGACTTCCCGGTGCTGACCGTGGAAGACTGGGTGCACAGCCAGGCGCGTCTGGCGGACCTGCTCGGCATCAACCAGTGGGCGGCCGTGATCGGCGGCAGCCTGGGCGGCATGCAAGCCCTGCAATGGACCATCACCTACCCGGATCGCGTGCGTCATTGCCTGGCTATCGCCTCGGCCCCCAAGTTGTCGGCGCAGAACATTGCCTTCAACGAAGTAGCGCGCCAGGCCATCCTCACCGACCCCGAGTTCCACGGTGGTTCGTTCCAGGAAGCCGGCGTGATCCCCAAGCGCGGCCTGATGCTGGCACGGATGGTCGGGCACATTACCTACCTGTCCGATGATTCCATGGGCGAAAAATTCGGCCGTGGGCTCAAGAGCGAAAAGCTCAACTACGACTTCCACAGCGTCGAGTTCCAGGTGGAAAGCTACCTGCGTTATCAGGGCGAGGAGTTCTCCGGGCGTTTCGACGCCAACACCTACTTGCTGATGACCAAGGCGCTGGACTACTTCGACCCGGCCGCGAACCATGACGACGACCTGGCGAAAACCTTCGAGCACGCCACGGCCAAGTTCTGCGTGATGTCATTCACCACCGACTGGCGCTTCTCACCGGCGCGCTCCCGTGAGCTGGTGGACGCCCTGATGGCCGCCAAGAAAGACGTCTGCTACCTGGAGATCGATGCGCCGCAGGGCCACGACGCCTTCCTGATTCCGATCCCCCGTTATCTGCAGGCGTTCAGCAATTACATGAACCGAATCGCGCTTATATGAATTGCTTACGCTTTTGGAGAACGCCATGAGAGCCGACCTGGAAATCATCCAAGACTGGATCCCCGCCGGCAGCCGCGTGCTCGACCTGGGCTGCGGTGATGGCGAGTTGCTGAGCTGGCTGCGCGACAACAAGCAAGTCACCGGCTACGGCCTGGAAAACGACCCGGACAACATCGCCCAATGCGTGGCCAAGGGCATCAACGTGATCGAGCAGGACCTGGACAAGGGCCTGGGCAACTTTGCCAGCAACAGCTTCGACATCGTGGTGATGACCCAGGCCCTGCAAGCGGTGCACTACCCGGACCGTATCCTCGATGAAATGCTGCGGGTCGGCCGCCAGTGCATCATCACCTTCCCCAACTTCGGTCACTGGCGCTGCCGCTGGTACCTGGCCACCAAAGGCCGCATGCCGGTGTCGGATTTCCTGCCGTACACCTGGTACAACACGCCGAACATCCACTTTTGCACCTTCGAAGACTTCGAAGCCCTGTGTGGCGAGCGTGAAGCCAAGGTCATCAACCGCCTTGCCGTCGATCAACAGCACCGCCACGGCTGGGCGAGTAAGCTATGGCCCAACCTGTTGGGCGAAATTGGTATCTACCGGGTCAGCAGTCCTGGCCTGACCGACCACAAGATTGCCGTCTAATCATTATCAAGAGGGACGCTCATGAATCGTCTGGCTGTTTTTCTACTGACCGCCTGCCTGGGCGCCAACGCCATGGCTGCGGACGCTATCGACGCTAACCGCAAAAAAGACTTCGGCGATATCACCGTTCATTACAACACCTTCACCTCCAGCTTCCTGCCACCCGAGACCGCCCAGAACGTCGGCATCGTGCGCAGCAAGGAAAAGGGCTTGATCAATGTGACCGTGATCAAGGGCGTCACCCCGGTCGCAGCCCAGGTAACCGGTACCATCAAGGACCTGGGCGGCAAGAGCGAAATCCTCACCTTCAAGCAAATCGAAGAGAAAGGCGGCATCAGCTACCTCGCGCCCTACTCGGTGACGCAACGGGAATACAAGACGTTCACCATCAACGTTGAAACCGGTGGCAAGGCCCATGGTTTCCAATTCAACCAAGAACTGTTCCCGGCCGAATGATGAACCTTACCCAACTCGTACTGGCCAGCCACAACGCCGGCAAACTCAAGGAACTGCAGGCCATGCTCGGTGAGTCCGTGCAACTGCGCTCCATTGGCGAGTTCAGCCAGGTAGAGCCGGAGGAAACCGGCCTGTCGTTCGTCGAGAACGCCATCCTCAAGGCACGCAACGCTGCACGGATCTCCGGCCTGCCGGCTTTGGCGGATGATTCGGGCCTGGCGGTGGATTTCCTCGGCGGCGCGCCGGGCATCTATTCCGCACGCTACGCCGATGGCAAGGGCGACGCGGCTAACAACGCCAAGCTGCTCGACGCCCTCAAGGACGTGCCCGATGCCGACCGTGGCGCGCAGTTCGTCTGCGTGCTGGCGCTGGTGCGGCACGCCGATGACCCGCTGCCGATCCTGTGCGAAGGCTTGTGGCACGGTCGCATTCTGCATGCGGCCAGCGGTGAGCATGGCTTTGGCTATGACCCGCTGTTCTGGGTACCGGAGCGCAACGTCTCCAGCGCCGAACTGAGCCCGGCCGACAAGAACCAGATCAGCCACCGCGCCCGCGCCATGGCATTGCTGCGCCAGCGTCTGGGCCTGAAATGACCCAGAACACCTCTGCGCAGCCGCTGATCCACGGTGGCGCGCAAACACCCCGGGCGGCTCTGCAGGTGCTGCCGCCCCTGGCGCTGTACATTCACATTCCGTGGTGCGTGCGCAAATGCCCGTATTGCGACTTCAACTCCCATACCGCAAGCAACGTGCTGCCGGAAGAAGAGTACGTGGACGCCCTGCTGGCGGACCTCGACCAGGACCTGCACGCCGTTTACGGCCGAGCGCTGAGTTCGATCTTCTTTGGCGGCGGCACCCCCAGCCTGTTCAGCGCCGCAGCCTTGGGGCGCCTGCTCGAAGGCGTGCAAGCGCGCATCCCGTTTGCCGACGATATCGAGATCACCCTGGAAGCCAACCCGGGCACCTTTGAACAAGAGAAGTTCGTCGCTTATCGCAAGCTGGGGATCAATCGCCTGTCCATCGGCATCCAGAGCTTCCAGCAGGAAAAACTCGAGGCGCTGGGTCGCATTCATAATGGCGACGAAGCCGTACGTGCAGCGGATATGGCACGCCAGGCCGGGTTCGACAACTTCAACCTGGACCTGATGCACGGCTTGCCCAACCAATCCCTGGACGATGCGTTGGGCGACCTGCGCCAAGCCATTGCGCTCAAGCCGACGCACCTGTCCTGGTACCAGCTGACCCTGGAACCCAATACCGTCTTCTGGAACCAGCCGCCCGCGCTGCCCGAAGACGATACGCTGTGGGATATCCAGGAAGCCGGCCAGGCGCTGCTTGCCGAGCACGGTTACGCACAATACGAAGTGTCGGCCTACGCCCAACCGGGGCGGCCGGCGCGGCATAACCTCAATTACTGGAGCTTTGGCGATTTCATCGGTATCGGCGCCGGTGCCCATGGCAAGCTCAGCCACCCGGACGGGCGCATCGTGCGCACCTGGAAAACCCGCGCACCGAAGGACTACCTCAACCCGGCCAAAAGCTTCCAGGCCGGGGCGAAAGAGCTGACCAACGAAGAGCTGCCGTTCGAATTCCTGATGAACGCCCTGCGCCTCACCGAAGGGGTGGATGCCAGGCTCTATGCCGAGCGCACCGGGCTTGACCTGGCGAGCCTTGACGAAGGCCGCCGCGAGGCAGAACAAAGTGGCTTAATGCAGGTCGAACCGTCACGCCTGGCGGCGACCGACCGCGGGCAACTCTTTCTCAATGACCTGTTGCAGACGTTTTTGAGCTGACGCTTTTTAAGGAAATCAAATGGATCTGGTACTCGACCTGCTCGCCACCGTGTCCCGCTGGAGCCGTAGCAACCTGTCGGAAATCTCCCTGGCCCTGGTCGGCTGTCTGCTGGTGCTGTTCGGCGCCGATATCAAGGGCTGGGTCGAAGCTCGCCTGGGCAGCATCGCCGGTGCGTTGCGCGTGCCCTTGATGGCCCTGCTGTGCATGATCGGCAGCGGCGCGGCGCTGATCTATGCCACACCGTGGATTGTGCGGGGGCTGAGCCAGTTCAATAACTACAGCCTGGCGCCGGTTTTGGTGGTGGTGCTGGTGTTGATTGGCGTAGTCGCCGACCGCCGCTGACCTCAGCCCAACACAGATACCAATGTGGGAGGGGGCTTGCCCCCGATAGCAGTGGATCAGTCACATAGATGTCGACTGACACTCCGCTATCGGGGGCAAGCCCCCTCCCACATTTGATTGCATTTCAAGTCAGGGGTGAGTTAAGCCAGCTTCTCGAACTTCAAGTCCCACACCCCATGCCCCAACCGCTCGCCACGGCGTTCGAACTTGGTGATCGGGCGCTCCGCAGGGCGCGGTACGCATTTGCCGTCTTCGGCCAGGTTGCGGTAGCCGGGGGCGACGTTCATCACTTCCAGCATGTAGTCGGCATAGGGTTCCCAGTCGGTGGCCATGTGCAGGATGCCGCCCACTTTCAGCTTGCTGCGCACCAGTTCCGCGAAGGAAGCCTGGACGATGCGACGCTTGTGGTGACGGGCCTTGTGCCAGGGGTCGGGGAAGAACAGCATCAGCCGGTCGAGGCTGTTATCGGCGATGCAGCGGTTGAGCACTTCAATCGCGTCGCAATCGTAGACGCGCAGATTGGTCAGGCCCTGGGTCAGCACGCCGTTAAGCAACGCACCGACGCCTGGGCGGTGCACTTCCACACCGATGAAATCCTGATCCGGCGCGGCCGCCGCCATTTCCAGCAGGGAGTGCCCCATGCCAAAGCCGATTTCCAGGGAACGCGGGGCCGAACGGCCGAATACCTGGTCGTAATCCACCGGCGCGTCGGCCAACGGCAATACGAACAGCGGCGTGCCTTGCTCCAGGCCCTTTTGCTGGCCTTCGGTCATGCGGCCGGCGCGCATCACGAAGCTCTTGATGCGGCGGTGCTTGGACTCGTCGCCTGCTTCCAGGGTGTTCGGCGTTTCGTTTGATTCAGTCATCAATAGCTCTTACTTGATCAGACCATCCAGCGGCGAAGAGGCGCTGGCATAGAGTTTTTTCGGCATGCGCCCGGCGAGATAGGCCAGGCGGCCCGCGACGATTGCATGGTGCATGGCCTGGGCCATCATGATCGGTTGCTGGGCATGGGCGATGGCCGAGTTCATCAGCACCGCGTCGCAGCCCAGTTCCATGGCGATGGTGGCGTCGGAGGCCGTGCCCACGCCCGCGTCCACCAGCACCGGGATCTTGGCTTCTTCAAGGATGATCTGCAGGTTGTACGGATTGCAGATACCCAGGCCGGAGCCGATCAGGCCGGCCAGCGGCATCACCGCGATACAGCCGATTTCCGCCAGCTGGCGCGCGATGATCGGGTCATCGCTGGTGTAGACCATCACGTCAAAGCCTTCCTTGACCAGAGTCTCGGCAGCCTTGAGGGTTTCGATCACATTCGGGAACAGGGTTTTCTGGTCGGCCAGCACTTCCAGCTTCACCAGGTTGTGACCGTCGAGCAGCTCGCGGGCCAGGCGACAGGTGCGCACGGCCTCGATGGCGTCATAGCACCCGGCGGTGTTCGGCAAAAAGGTGTAACGGTCCGGCGACAGCACTTCAAGCAGGTTCGGCTCGCCCGCGATCTGGCCGAGGTTGGTACGGCGCACGGCGAAGGTAACGATTTCGGCGCCCGAGGCTTCGATGGCCAGACGGGTTTCTTCCATGTCGCGGTACTTGCCGGTGCCAACCAGCAGACGGGACTGGTAGGTACGACCGGCCAGGACAAAGGGCTTGTCGCTACGAACGATGCTCATGGGAAATCCTCGTAATGGGGTGAGGTTCTGCAGAATGCGTTACCGCCGGCGCGACTAGCCGCCGCCGATGGCGTGGACCACTTCGACCTGGTCACCCTCGCTGAGCGCGGTGCCTTCGTGCTGGCTGCGCGGGACGATATCCAGGTTGAGCTCCACTGCGACACGACGCCCGGTCAAATCCAGGCGGGTCAGCAGGGCCGCAACGGTTTCACCGTCGGGCAGTTCAAGGGGTTCGCCGTTCAACTGAATGCGCATGCCACGGGCCGCCATCGTTTTTAGGGGCCGGCATTCTAACGCGATTGGCACCTGAAGGTCAGCTCCAGGCGTCAAGCGGTCAAACCTGCAAGCGCCACGCCGTCAAGCCCAGGAAGAACCAGCCGAGCAGGAAGGCCAGGCCGCCAAATGGGGTGATGATGCCCAGTTTGCTGATGCCGGTCATGGTCAACACATACAGGCTGCCGGAGAACAGCAAAATACCGACGACAAACGAAATGCCCGCCCAGGTGACCAGTCGGCCGGGAATATGCGCGGCCAGCAGGGCCACCCCAAACAAGGCCAGGGCGTGCACCAGTTGATAGGTCACGCCGGTGTGGAAGATCGCCAGGTAATCGGCGCTCAGGCGGTTCTTCAGGCCGTGGGCGGCGAAGGCGCCCAGGGCGACACCGGTGAAACCGAAAAAGGCAGCCAGCATCAGAAAGCTACGCAGCATGAGGAACTCCAGTCAGACTCATCGGGCAGGGTCTGTATAATGGCCCGCTCAACGGGTTCGGCCAAGCCATCTCTATGCTGCGTATCTTCTTCAAACGCTTTCTCAACGTGGTGAAATGGTTCGCCATCGGCAGTGTGCTGCTGGTGCTGCTGTTTCGCGTCGTACCGCCGCCGTTCACCGCGCTGATGGTGGAACGCAAGATCGAATCGTGGATCGACGGCGAGCCCATTGACCTGCAGCGCAGCTGGGTGCCGTGGGACGAGATTTCCGATGACCTCAAAGTGGCGGTGATGGCCGGTGAAGACCAGCGTTTCCCGCAGCACTGGGGCTTTGACTTTGGCGCCATCCAGGCAGCGATCGTGCACAACGAACGTGGCGGTTCGATCCGGGGCGCCAGTACATTGAGCCAGCAGGTGTCGAAGAACCTGTTCCTGTGGGCCGGCCGCAGCTATCTGCGCAAGGGCCTGGAGGCCTGGTTTACCGGGTTGATCGAAGTGCTATGGCCCAAGCAGCGCATTCTTGAGGTGTACCTCAACAGCGTGGAGTGGGATGAGGGCGTGTTTGGCGCAGAGGCGGCGGCGCGGCATCACTTTGGCGTGAGCGCCAAGGGGCTGTCACGGCAACAGGCCAGCTATCTGGCAGCGGTGTTGCCTAACCCGCGAGTCTGGAGTGCCAGCCACCCGACCGCCTATGTAGCGCGGCGGGCGGCGTGGATTCGCCAGCAGATGAGTCAGTTGGGTGGCGATGGCTACCTGCTTGAGCTGAACAACGCCCGCAAGGCCCCCTGGTCCAACTGACACAATACAAAACAACTGTGGGAGGGGGCTTGCCCCCGATAGCGATGGACCAGTCACTGTATGTAATGACTGACACTCTGCTATCGGGGGCAAGCCCCCTCCCACATTTTTTACCCAGTGCTGCCAGTAGCGTTAGGCAGCGATCGACAACTTCAGCTTGTTCATCGCGCTTTTCTCAAGCTGACGAATCCGCTCGGCCGACACGTTGTACTTCTGCGCCAGGTCGTGCAGCGTGGCTTTTTCTTCCGCCAGCCAGCGCTGGTAGAGAATGTCACGGCTGCGGTCGTCCAGCACTTCCAGCGCTTCGTGCAGGTTGTGATTGGAGTTGTCGCTCCAGTCGGCATCTTCCAGTTGACGCGCCGGGTCGTACCGGTGGTCTTCCAGATAGTTGGCCGGCGATTGGAAGGCGCTGTCGTCGTCTGCCTCGGCAGCCGGGTCGAAGGCCATGTCATGGCCGGTCAGGCGACTTTCCATCTCGCGCACTTCACGGGGCTCCACGCCGAGGCTTTCGGCCACGCGGTGGACTTCCTCGTTGTTCAGCCACGCCAGGCGTTTCTTCTGGCTGCGCAGGTTGAAGAACAGCTTGCGCTGGGCCTTGGTGGTCGCCACTTTCACGATGCGCCAGTTGCGCAGGATGAACTCGTGGATTTCCGCCTTGATCCAGTGCACGGCAAACGACACCAGGCGCACACCCATCTCGGGGTTGAAACGCTTTACAGCCTTCATCAGGCCGACGTTGCCTTCCTGGATCAGGTCAGCCTGGGCCAGGCCGTAGCCGCTATAGCTACGGGCGATATGTACGACAAAACGCAGGTGGGCGAGCACCATCTGCCGAGCCGCCCCCAAATCCTGCTCATAGTAGAGACTCTCGGCCAGTTCACGCTCCTGCTCGGGCGTCAGCAACGGAATGCTGTTTACCGTGTGCACATAGGCTTCCAGGTTCGCACCCGGGACCAAGGCATAAGCAGGTTGCAAAGAAGTGGTCATACGAAAAAACCTCCGACTCACATAACTCGTGCAGTTCAGCACTGCGAAAATTGACCGGGGAACCGTAGGACAAGTTCCCTAAACTGCTGACAAGGTCAATACAAACGAAACTACATTACCCTGACATTAACTACTTCGGTGCCAGCTCACGTAAATGCCGTGCGACCGCAATCCACGCACCGATATACCCCAACAGCACCGCGCCAAGCAAGAGGCTCAGGCCATCGGCCACCGGCACGCCGGCCAGGGCAAAATCGCTGCCGTACAAGCCGGCCAGCCCGATAACCGCATCGTTCAGCCAGTCCAGGCCAAAAGCCAGCAATCCCCAGGACAAAACCCCGGCACCGAAGCCATAAAGCGCGCCCATGTACAGAAAAGGACGACGCACATAGCTGTCCGTGCCGCCGACCAGTTTAATCACTTCTATCTCGGTGCGGCGGTTTTCAATATGAAGACGAATGGTATTACCTATCACCAAAAGTAATGCAGACACCAGCAACACCGTCAAACCGAACACGAAGCGGTCGCCCAGCTTGAGGATCGCGGCCAGGCGCTCTACCCAGACTAGATCAAGTTGCGCCTGTTGCACCTTGGGCATCTCTGCAAGTTTCTGGCGCAGGGCTTCCAGGGCCGGTTTGTCCACTTCGTCCGGCGTCACCAGCACCACGCCCGGCAACGGGTTCTGCGGCAGCTCCTTGAGCGCCTCGCCCAGGCCGGATTGTTGCTGGAACTCCTCAAGCGCCTGGTCGCGGCTGATGTATTCGGCCTCCGCCACGCCCGGCATGTTCTTGATTTCGTCGCGCAGCGCTTCGCCTTGCTGGGTGCTGGCATCCAGGTTCAGGTACAGCGAAATCTGCGCTGCGCGCTGCCAGGAACCGCCCAGGCGCTCGACATTGTTGAGCAGCAACGACAAGCCCATCGGCAGGCTCAGGGCCACGGCCATCACCAGGCAGGTGAAAAAGCTGCCGATCGGCTGCTTGCCCAGGCGGCGCAGACTGTCGAGCAAGCTGGCGCGGTGACTTTCGATCCAGGCACGCAACAGGGTGCCGAAGTCCGGACCGTCGTCATCGTCGCGTTTTTTCTTTTTCGGTTGCGGGTCGGCCGGTTTCGGCGCCACGCGTTCGGATACTTTAGGACTGCGTGTCGCACTCATACGCCGGCCTCCCCGTCGCCGATCAGGCGGCCGCGTTGCAGGGTCAGCATGCGGTGACGCATACGGGCAATCAGGGCCAGGTCGTGGCTGGCGATCAATACGCTGGTGCCCAGGCGATTGATGTCTTCGAACACCCCCATGATCTCGGCCGCCAGGCGCGGGTCGAGGTTACCGGTGGGTTCGTCCGCCAGCAGCAAGGCCGGACGGTGGACGATGGCGCGGGCGATACCCACGCGCTGTTGCTGGCCGGTGGACAGGTCGCCGGGGTAGAGGTCGGTCTTGTCCGACAACGCCACGCGCTCCAGGGCCGAATCCACCCGCTTGACGATCTCGGCCTTGGACAGCCCGAGGATCTGCAGGGGCAAGGCGATGTTGTTGAATACCGTGCGATCGAACAGCAACTGGTGGTTCTGGAACACTACGCCGATCTGACGGCGCAGGAAGGGGATCTGCGCATTGCTGATGGTGGCCAGGTCCTGGCCCGCCAGCAACAGCTTGCCGGTGGTGGGACGCTCCATCGCCAGCAGCAGACGCAACAAGGTGCTCTTACCGGCGCCGGAGTGACCGGTGACGAACAAAAACTCGCCCCGCCGTACTCGAAAGCTCAGCTCATGCAAGCCCACATGCCCGTTGGCGTAGCGTTTACCGACCTGTTCGAATCGAATCATGAACGCTCCCGCTCGGCAAACAGTGCCTGTACAAAGGGTTCGGCTTCAAAGGTGCGCAGGTCGTCGATGCCTTCACCGACGCCGATGTAACGAATCGGCAACCCGAACTGTTTGGCCAGGGCGAAAATCACACCGCCCTTGGCCGTGCCGTCCAGCTTGGTCAAGGCCAGGCCGGTCAGTTGCACCGTCTGGTTGAATTGCTTGGCCTGGCTGATGGCGTTCTGGCCGGTACCGGCGTCGAGCACCAGCAGCACTTCATGGGGGGCATCGGCGTCGAGCTTGCCGATCACGCGGCGGACTTTCTTCAGCTCTTCCATCAAGTTGTCTTTGGTGTGCAGGCGACCGGCGGTGTCGGCGATCAACACATCGATGTTACGGGCCTTGGCGGCCTGCACGGCATCGAAGATCACCGAAGCGGAGTCGGCCCCCGTGTGCTGGGCGATCACCGGGATCTTGTTGCGCTCACCCCACACTTGCAGCTGCTCGACGGCAGCGGCACGGAAGGTGTCGCCGGCGGCGAGCATGACTTTCTTGCCCTCACCCTGCAGCTTTTTGGCCAGCTTGCCGATGGTGGTGGTCTTGCCGGCGCCGTTGACGCCCACGACCAGGATCACGAAAGGCTTCTTCGGCGTAATCACCAGCGGCGCTTCAACCGGTTTAAGCATGGCGGCCAGCTCGGCCTGCAGAGACTTGTACAACGCGTCGGCGTCGGTCAACTGCTTGCGCGCGACTTTCTGGGTCAGGCTCTGGATGATCACGGCGGTGGCTTCGACGCCCACGTCTGCGGTAAGCAGGCGGGTTTCAATGTCTTCCAGCAGCTCGTCATCGATGGTCTTTTTGCCGAGGAACAGGCTGGCCATGCCTTCGCCGATACTGGCGCTGGTTTTGCTCAGGCCCTGCTTGAGGCGGGCGAAGAAGCCGGTTTTACTGGTTTCGGCGGGTGCGGCGGGCTCTTCGATGACCGCAGGCACGGCAGCTACAGCTGGCACTTGAGCAGGGATTTCAGCAGGCATTTCGACTGCTGGGGGCGCCGTGACGACAACCTCTACCGGCGGCGCCACAGGAATGGGCGGCGTCACGTGTTCAGCCTGCACATCCTCAACCAGTGCCACCGGCTCCTCGGCTACCGGCAGCTCCAGCCACGGTTTGTGCTCGGGTTCAGGTTCAGGCGCAGGTTCTGCCTCGACCACCGGCTGCAACACCGGCTCCGCGATAGGCAACACCACCGGTGCCGGCGTTTCGGCAACCGGTTCGGCTTCTACTATAGGCTCAGGGGTAGGTTCGGGTTGAACCTGCGGCTGTTCGACGACGGTTTCCTGCGGTTTTTTGCGCAGCCATCCGAACAGGCCTTTCTTCTCGCCAGCCGCAGCTGGGGTCTTCTTGTCGTCGTTGGAACCAAACATGGAGACGGCTATCTCAAGGTAGCGACGCGCCAAGGGGCGCTTCGGTAAATAAAATTCGATGCGTAACAGACTGTTTTTTAGCCAGCTCGTTCATGCGCAACATTTTGAAGGCCTAAATAGAGCCTTAACAGGACAGCCACAGTGGCCGTCCCTGAGTCGGATCAGTATCCTAGCACCTCCTCGCCCGCCGACGCTAAGACCAAGCGGGCAGTCCAACAGGTTAAAAAACGAATGAATGCTCTAGCCCGCCGCGCCGCAGGCCTGCTGCTCAGCACAGTTTGTCTGCCCCTTTCAGCTTTGGCTGCCGATCCACAACCCACCCACGAATTCACCCTCGACAACGGCCTCAAGGTCGTCGTGCGCGAAGATCATCGTGCGCCGGTGGTGGTTTCCCAGGTCTGGTACAAAGTGGGCTCGAGCTACGAAACCCCGGGCCAGACCGGTTTGTCCCACGCCTTGGAACACATGATGTTCAAGGGCAGCGCCAAGGTCGGCCCCGGCGAAGCCTCGCTGATCCTGCGCGACCTGGGCGCCGAAGAAAACGCGTTCACCAGTGACGACTACACCGCTTACTACCAGGTGCTGGCCCGTGACCGCCTGGGCGTGGCCTTCGAGCTGGAAGCCGACCGCATGGCCAGCCTGCGCCTGCCGGCCGATGAGTTCAGCCGCGAAATCGAGGTGATCAAGGAAGAGCGCCGCCTGCGCACCGACGACAACCCGATGTCCAAGGCCTTTGAACGTTTCAAGGCCATGGCTTTCCCGGCCAGCGGCTATCACACGCCAACCATCGGCTGGATGGCCGACCTGGAACGCATGAAGGTCGAGGAACTGCGCCACTGGTACCAGGCCTGGTACGTACCGAACAACGCCACCCTGGTGGTGGTCGGCGATGTCACGCCGGACGAGGTGAAAACCCTGGCCCAGCGCTACTTCGGCCCGATCCCCAAGCGTGACGTCCCGCCCGCCAAGATTCCGCTGGAGCTGGCCGAGCCCGGCGAGCGCCTGCTGACCCTGCACGTGCAAACCCAGTTGCCAAGCGTCATGCTCGGTTTCAACGTGCCGGGCCTTGCGACTGCCGAGGACAAGCGCTCGGTACAAGCCCTGCGCCTGATCTCGGCCCTGCTCGACGGCGGCTACAGCGCGCGTATCTCCGAGCAGCTGGAGCGCGGTGAAGAACTGGTCTCCGCCGCCTCCACCAATTACGACGCCTATACCCGCGGCGATACCCTGTTCATGCTGAGCGCCACGCCTAACCAGCAGAAGAAAAAGACCGTCGCCCAAGCCGAAGCCGGCCTGTGGCGCCTGTTGGAAGAGCTCAAGGCCAAGCCGCCCACCGCCGAAGAACTCGAGCGCATCCGCGCCCAGGTGATAGCGGGCGTGGTCTACCAGCGCGACTCCATCACCAGCCAGGCCACGGCCATTGGCTCGCTGGAGACCGTCGGTCTGTCGTGGAAGCTGATGGACACTGAGCTTGCCGACCTGCAAAGCGTGACCCCGGAAGATATCCAAAAGGCTGCGCGCACCTATTTCACCCGCGAACGTCTGAGCGTCGCCCATGTTTTGCCCGAGGAGACCGCTCATGAGTGACCGCAAAAGCAGCCGCCTGATTCTGCCCGGCCTGATCGCCGTTACCCTCTGCGCGGCCAGTGCCGTGTACTTCCTGCGCCCGAGCGAATCGGTTGCCAGCCCGGCGCTGGACAAGGCTCAATCGGCCAGCAAGCTGCAATCGCTGGCTGATCTGGACGGTAAAGCACCGACCAACCGCAAGCTCGATGTGCAGACCTGGACCACCGCCGAAGGCGCCAAGGTGCTGTTCGTCGAAGCCCATGAATTGCCGATGTTCGACGTGCGCATCCTGTTCGCCGCCGGCAGCAGCCAGGACGGCAACGTGCCGGGGCTGGCCTTGATGACCAATGCCATGCTCAACGAAGGCGTGCCGGGCAAGGACGTCAGCCAGATCGCCAGCGGCTTTGAAGGCCTGGGCGCCGATTTTGGCAATGGCGCCTACCGCGACATGGCCCTGGTGTCCCTGCGCAGCCTGAGCGATAGCGACAAGCGCGAGGCCGCACTGGCGCTGTTCGATGACGTGATCGGCAAGCCGACGTTCCCCGCCGATTCACTGGCGCGCATCAAGAACCAGATCCTGGCCGGCTTCGAATACCAGAAACAGAACCCCGCCAAGCTGGCGAGCATCGAACTGTTCAAGCGCCTGTACGGCGACCACCCGTACGCACACCCAAGCGAAGGCACGCCTGAAAGCGTTCCGGCGATTACCGTGCAACAGATGCAGGCCTTCCACGCCAAGGCCTACGCGGCGGGCAATGCGGTGATCGCGGTGGTCGGCGACCTGACCCGTGCCGAAGCCGAAGCCATGACCGCCAAGGTTTCTGCCGCGCTGCCCAAGGGCCCGGCCCTGGCGAAGATTGCCCAGCCGACGGAGCCCAAGGCCGGCCTGAGCCGTATCGAGTTTCCCTCCAAGCAAACCCACCTGCTGTTCGCCCAGTTGGGCATCGACCGTGCAGACCCGGATTACGCAGCCTTGTCCCTGGGCAACCAGATTCTCGGCGGCGGAGGCTTCGGCACCCGCTTGATGAGCGAAGTGCGCGAAAAACGCGGCCTGACCTACGGCGTGTACTCCGGTTTCTCGCCGATGCAGGTGCGCGGCCCGTTCATGATCAACCTGCAGACCCGCGCCGAAATGAGCGGCGGCACCCTGCGTCTGGTCGAAGACGTGGTGGCTGGCTACCTCAAAAACGGCCCCACCCAGAAAGAACTGGATGACGCCAAGCGCGAACTGGCCGGCAGCTTTCCGCTGTCCACCGCCAGCAACGCCGATATCGTCGGGCAGTTGGGGGCCATGGGTTTCTACAACCTGCCGCTGAGCTATCTGGAAGATTTCATGAAACAATCCCAGGCCCTGACCGTAGAGCAGGTCAAGGCTGCAATGAACAAACACTTGAGCGCCGACAAGATGGTCATCGTGACCGCCGGCCCGACGATTGCGCAAAAGCCACTACCGCCCCCCACTGATAAACCCGCCGAGCAGCCGCTCGGGGTTCCGGAGCATTAATGGCCAGTTCATCTCGCCCGAAAAAACCTGTCCACAACGTGCATAACGGTGTGGGCCAACTGCGCATCATTGGCGGTGAATGGGGCAGCCGCAAGCTGAGCTTCCCCGATGTCGTGGGCCTGCGTCCGACCCCGGATCGCGTGCGCGAAACCCTGTTCAACTGGCTGGCGCCGTACATCGGCGGCGCCAAGGTACTCGACCCGTTTGCCGGCAGTGGCGCGTTGTTCCTGGAGGCGCTGTCCCGTGGCGCAGCCCAGGCACAGGCGCTGGATGCGAGCAATGTGGCGGTGTCCAGCCTGAAGGAACACTTGGGTACCTTGCGCTGCACCAATGGCCAGGTCCAGACCGCCGACGCCTTGCGCTACCTGGAAACCCAGGCCGCCAGCGAATACGACGTGGTGTTCCTCGACCCACCGTTCAACCAGAACCTGCTGCCGACCGTGTGTGCGTTGCTGGAAGAACGCCAGTGGCTGGCGCCGGATGCGTGGATCTACACTGAAAGCGAGACCGCGCCGTCGACGCTCGGCCTGCCGGGCAGCTGGCGCCTGCACCGGGAGCAGAAATCCGGGCGGGTGTATTACGCGCTGTGGCACCGCGCCCTGTAGGAGCGAGCTTGCTCGCGAAGGTCGAACAGGCGGCACAGGCTGCCTGATAGCGCTGCGTCATCGTTAACGTTTTTCGCGAGCAAGCTCGCTCCTACGGGGGGCGTGGCAAGCTCGTCCGGCAGCGAGTATTTCATGACTCCCTCTGTGGACCGCTTCAAACCCGCCTTCGGCCTCGGCAACCCCCACCTGCAAACACTGTGGGGGCCGCTGTGGCGCCCGACCACCCACATCGAGCGCCAACGCGAACGTCTGTGGCTGGAAGACGGCGACTTTCTCGACCTCGACTGGCACGGCCCCCACGACGCGCAAGCGCCGCTGGTGCTGGTGTTGCACGGGCTGACCGGTTCGTCCAATTCGCCTTACGTCGCCGGCCTGCAAAAAGTCCTCGCCGCGCAAGGCTGGGCCAGCGCGGCATTGAACTGGCGCGGCTGTTCGGGCGAGCCGAACCTGTTGGCTCGCAGCTATCACTCCGGTGCCAGCGAAGACCTGGCGGCGGCGATTGCTCATCTGCGCACCAAGCGACCTTTGGCGCCCCTCTATGCGGTGGGTTATTCCCTGGGCGGCAACGTGTTGCTCAAGCATTTGGGCGAAACCGGTGCGGCTTCGGGGCTGCAAGGCGCGGCGGCAGTGTCGGTGCCGTTTCGCCTGGACCAATGCGCGGATCGTATCGGACTGGGGTTTTCGCGGATCTACCAGAAGCATTTCATGCGCGAGATGCTGGCGTATATCCGCGTCAAGCAACGCCAGTTTTTGCAGGATGGCCGTGAGGAAGGGCTGAAAACCCTGGAGGCACTGGGCTCCCTGGAGAAGATGCGCACGTTCTGGGACTTCGATGGGCGAGTGACTGCGCCGTTGCATGGTTTCTTGAGTGCTGAGGATTACTATCGCCGCGCCTCCAGTCGCTACTACCTGGGCGCTATACGCACGCCAACCCTGATTATCCAGGCCGCCGATGACCCGTTTGTGTTTGCCCACAGCCTGCCCGAAGCCAGTGAGCTATCAGACTGTACGGAGTTTGAGTTGTTGGCCAAGGGTGGGCATGTGGGGTTTGTAGAGGGTTCGCTGAAACGCCCCGGCTACTATCTGGAACGCCGCATCCCCCAATGGCTACTGGCACAACATAGGTAAAAATGTGGGAGGGGGCTTGCCCCCGATAGCGGTGTGTCAGTCAGTACATCTGTTACTGATCCACCGCCATCGGGGGCAAGCCCCCTCCCACATTTTGATTGAGTTCACAGGCCAATTGCTCAGTCGCCTGTTGCCACTTCCCGCTTGGGATCCGTAATCCACTCACTCCAAGACCCCGCATACAACTTGCCCAACGGATACCCCGCCAAGCTCAGCGCAAACAGGTTATGGCACGCCGTTACCCCCGAACCGCAATACGCCACCAATTCTTCCGGCGGGCGCCCCTGCAACTGCGCGGCAAAACGCTGCCTGAGCTGTTCAGCCGGCAAAAAGCGCCCATCACTGCCCAGGTTTTCATTGAAGGCCGCGCACTGCGCACCGGGAATATGCCCGGCAATCGAGTCGATGGGCTCTACTTCACCACGAAAACGCGGCTGGGCGCGGGCGTCGATCAAGGTCAGGCCGGGCTGACCCAGGCGTTTTTGCACATGCTCGGCATCCAGCACCAGCCGATTATCCGGCATACCGGTGAAGGTGCCCGGCTCAGTCACTGGCGCATCCAGGCTCAAGGGGAAACCGGCGCTGTGCCAGGCCTTGAGGCCACCATCGAGAATAAACACGCCATCACGCTTGCCCAGCCAGGTCAGCAGCCACCAGGCACGGGCGGCATAGGCACCGGCGCCGTCGTCATACAGCACCACGTCGGTGTCGGCACTGATGCCCCAAGCTCGCAGCTGTTCGGCGAAGGTGTCCGCCGCAGGCAACGGATGACGGCCGGTCACACCCTTGATCACCTTGCCGCTGAGGTGGCGCTCCAGGTCGGCATATTGCGCCCCTTCGATATGCCCTTCGGCATAGCTGCACAGCCCGTAATCCGGGTCTTCCAGGGCAAAGCGGCAATCGAGGATCACCAGCCCGGCCGACTGCTGGCGCTCGGCCAACGCCTGGGGGCTGATCAATTGGGCAAGCGGCATGACTGACTCCTGTGCATACAAAGGGGAAAGGTCCTACTTCACTTCTTCCAGTGCCTGGTTCAATGGCACGTAAAACTCTTTGAACAACGCATCCACCGCGGCTTTGGCCTGGGGCGTGACGAAACCCGCCTCCAACACCAGCACCTGGTATACCCCACGCTTTATCGCTTCGGCGCTCAAATGAGTGGAGTTTTCATTGGTGGTGCACAGGAACCGTACCCAGGAGGTGAGGATAATCCAGGCATTAAGGGTCAGGGCTTCGGTTTGCACCGGGTCCATTGTGAGAATGCCTGCGTCGACAAAGCCCTGGTAGATCGCTCCGCCCTGAATCAGACAGCGCTGGGAAAACCGTCGGTAGCCAGTGGCCAGCTCCGGGTCGCTTTCCAATAAGTGTTCAAGGTCGCGGTGCAGGAAGCGGTAGCGCCACATGCCGGCCAGTACGGCCTGCAGGTAGAAACGTTTGTCTTCCACCCTCATCGCGCGCCCTTGGGGCGGGCGTAGGAAACTGTCCACCAACGCTTCGTATTCGCGGAACAGCACGGCGATGATCGCCTGCTTATTGGGGAAGTGGTAGTACAGGTTGCCCGGGGAAATTTCCATATGGGCGGCGATATGGTTCGTGCTGACACTGCGCTCGCCCTGCTGGTTAAAAAGCTCCAGGCTGGTTTGCACAATGCGCTCGCTGGTCTTTACTCGTGGTGCCATAGGGATCAGCTTCCAAACACGGGATGGGGCATCTTACGGCCTATGCCGGTCAGGTTAAATCCAGATGTTACTGCAATGTTTATTTGACAATTTAGAGCAATGACTCTAAAAATCCAGGCAGACCTATAACAAACGGGATCGCGCCATGTCTGCCAACGTTGCCTACCTGCCAGAATCCCAGGCGCTGGATCATCTCCAGGACCTGTTCGAAGCGCAACGTCGCGCCTACGCCGCCAACCCGATGCCGCCGGCCGCGCAACGCCGTCAATGGCTCAAGGCCCTGCGCGATGTGCTCAGCAACGAACGCCAGGCGCTGATCAACGCAATCAGCCAGGACTTCAGCCATCGCAGCGCGGACGAAACCCTGTTCGCCGAGCTGATGCCCAGCCTGCAGGGTATTCACTACGCCAGCAAGCACCTCAAAGGCTGGATGAAACCTTCCCGCCGCGCTGTAGGCATTGCCTTTCAACCCGCGTCGGCCAAAGTCATCTACCAGCCGCTGGGTGTAGTGGGCGTCATCGTGCCTTGGAACTACCCGCTGTACCTGGCCGTCGGCCCGCTGGTCGGCGCCTTGGCCGCCGGCAACCGGGTGATGCTCAAGCTCAGCGAGTCCACGCCGGCCACCGGTGAACTGCTCAAGGCATTGCTGGCGAAAATCTTCCCCGAGGACCTGGTGTGCGTGGTGCTCGGCGAAGCCGAAGTCGGCATGGCGTTTTCCACGTTGCGCTTCGATCATTTGCTGTTCACCGGGGCCACCAGCATCGGCAGACATGTGATGCGTGCGGCCGCCGAACACCTCACGCCGGTCACCCTGGAGCTGGGCGGCAAATCGCCAGCCATCGTTTCCGCCGATGTGCCGCTCAAGGATGCTGCCGAGCGTATCGCCTTCGGCAAGGCGTTGAACGCCGGGCAAACCTGCGTGGCACCCGACTATGTGCTGGTACCGGAGGATCGTGTGGAGGGCTTCGTCGAGGCTTACTCCGAGGCGATTCGCGGGTTCTATCCGACCCTGACCGACAACCCGGACTACACGGCCATCATCAACGAACGGCAACTGGCCAGGCTCAATGCCTACGCCAAGGATGCCACCGACAAGGGCGCCACCCTGATTGCGCTGTACGACCAGGGCCAGGCACGGCGCATGCCTCACAGCCTGCTGCTGAATGTGAGTGACGAGATGACGGTGATGCAGGATGAGATCTTTGGTCCGCTGTTGCCGATCGTGCCCTATCGCGGCATTGATGAGGCCTTCGCCTACATCAACCAGCGCCCGCGTCCACTGGCCCTGTATTACTTCGGCTACAACAAGAGCGAACAGGACCGTGTGCTCCACGAGACCCACTCCGGCGGCGTGTGCCTGAACGACACCCTGCTGCAGGTGGCCCAGGATGACCTGCCGTTTGGTGGCATCGGCCCCTCCGGCATGGGTCATTACCACGGTCGCGAAGGTTTCCTGACATTCAGCAAGGCCAAGGGCGTACTGGTCAAACAGCGTCTGAACGCGGCGAAGTTGATCTACCCGCCCTACGGGAAATCCATCCAGACGTTGATCCAGAAGCTGTTTATCCGCTGAAACCGCCACCACCGGGACAATAAAGACAATGAACCCCAGCCTGACTGAAACACCTGCGCTGTCGCGGCGCGGCGTCTTGAAAATCGGCCTGTGCGCCAGCGCCTTCCTGGCGACCGCCGGGCTGGGCGCCAGCCTCAGCGGTTGCTCGAGCAGCACGCCGGCCAGCGGTTTTGCAATGTTGCGCGCCAGTGACTTGCCGTTCCTGCGCGCGGTCATCCCGGTGCTGCTGGAAGGCGCAGCCAGCCCGCAGGTCGTCAGCGCCGGGTTGGAAGACACCCTGAAAAAGCTCGACTACAGCCTTCAGCACCTGTCGCCGGAAATGTTCAAGCTCACCCAACAGCTGTTCGACGTGTTGAGCCTGGGCATTACCCGAGGACCGTTGACCGGCATCTGGGGAAGTTGGGAAAACGCCGGCAGCGAGCAGATCCGCAACTTCCTGCACCGCTGGGAAAACAGCTACCTGAACCTGCTGCGCATGGGCCAGGGCTCGCTGCTCAAGCTGGTGATCATGGCCTGGTACTTCCGGCCCGAGTCCTGGGCCCATTGCGGCTACCCCGGCCCGCCGAAGATCTGATCTGCATCCCTCACAATAAAAAAGAGACGACCCTGATGCCCGTACCCGATCTGTTCCGCGACGGCTTGGCCCGTGGCTGGAAAACCCACAATGGCGCCGCCCTCGACAGCGACCTGACCCTGGAAGCCGACGTGGCCATCATCGGCAGCGGCGCCGGTGGCGGCACCACCGCGGAAATTCTCAGCGCCGCCGGCTACAAGGTGCTATTGATCGAAGAAGGCCCACTCAAGACCAGCAGCGATTTCAAGCTGCTGGAAGACGAAGCCTATGCCAGCCTGTACCAGGAAGGGATCGGGCGCATGAGCAAGGACGGTGCGATTACCATCCTGCAGGGCCGGGCAGTGGGCGGCACCACGCTGATCAACTGGACCTCCAGCTTTCGCACCCCCGATGCCACCCTCGCCCACTGGGCCAGCGAATACGCGGTGAAGGGCCATAGCAGCGCCGAAATGGCGCCGTGGTTCGAGACCATGGAACAGCGCCTGGGTATTGCGCCGTGGGCCCTGCCGCCGAACGCCAACAACGACGTGATCCGCAAAGGCTGCGAAAAGCTCGGCTACAGCTGGCACGTGATCCCGCGCAATGTGCGCGGCTGCTTCAACCTGGGTTATTGCGGCATGGGTTGCCCGGTCAACGCCAAGCAGTCGATGCTGGTGACCACCATCCCCGCCACCCTGGACAAAGGCGGCGAGCTGCTCTACCTGGCCCGAGCCGAGCGCCTCAACTACAGCGGCGACACGATCAGCAGCCTGGAATGCGTGGCCATGGACGCACGCTGCGTAGCCCCTACCGGGCGCACGATCAGCGTGAAGGCCAGGCATTACGTACTCTCGGGCGGCGGCATCAACAGCCCGGCACTGCTGATGCGCTCGGACGCGCCCGACCCGCATTCACGGCTGGGCAAGCGCACCTTCCTGCACCTGGTGAATTTCTCCGCCGGGTTGTTCGACGAGGTGATCAATCCGTTCTACGGGGCGCCGCAGTCGATCTATTCCGACCACTTCCAGTGGCAGGACGGCACTACCGGTAAAATGTCCTACAAGCTAGAAGCACCGCCCTTACATCCAGGCCTGGCGAGTACCTTGTTTGGCGGCTACGGGGCGCAGAATGCCTTGGACATGAGCCGATTGCCCCATACCCACGCCATGCTCGCGCTGTTGCGCGACGGGTTTCACCCCGACAGCCCTGGCGGCGCAGTAGAACTGCGCGGTGACGGTACGCCGGTGCTCGACTATCAGGTCTCGCCCTATGCCTGGGACGGCCTGCGCCGGGCCTTTCACAGCATGGCCGAGATTCAGTTCGCGGCGGGCGCCACCTCGGTCAAGCCCCTGCATCACGACGCCCGCTACGTGAACACCTTGGCCGAGGCGCGCAGCGTAATTGACGGGTTGAACCTCCAATTGCATCGGACCACCCTGGGCAGCGCCCATGTGATGGGCGGTTGTGCCATGGGCGAAGACCCGAAAAACGCGGTGGCCGACAGCCTTGGGCGCCACCACCAATTGCGCAACCTGTCGATTCACGACGGCTCGCTGTTTCCCACCAGCATTGGGGCAAATCCCCAGTTGTCGGTGTATGGATTGAGCGCCCAACTGGCGTCAGCCTTGGCCGAACGTCTGAAAACAGCGTGAAAAACCGTTCGATTCACGGCATTTATCTCCATAAGTCGACTTGGCCGACCGGGATGGCTGCGATACCATCCGATTCCCCAACGGACTCCGCCAGGACGACGCGATGAACCGAGTGTTGTACCCAGGTACCTTCGACCCGATTACCAAAGGCCATGGCGATCTGGTCGAACGCGCCTCTCGCCTGTTCGACCATGTGATCATCGCGGTTGCCGCCAGCCCCAAGAAAAACCCGTTGTTTCCCCTGGAGCAACGCGTGGAGCTGGCACGTGAAGTCACCCGGCACCTGCCTAATGTGGAAGTGGTGGGCTTTTCGACACTGCTGGCGAACTTTGCCAAGGAGCAGAACGCCAATGTGTTCCTGCGTGGCCTGCGCGCGGTGTCGGATTTCGAATATGAATTCCAGCTGGCCAACATGAACCGCCAATTGGCGCCGGACGTGGAAAGCCTGTTCCTCACGCCGTCGGAACGTTATTCGTTCATTTCCTCGACGTTGGTGCGCGAAATCGCCGCTTTAGGCGGAGATATCACCAAGTTCGTGCACCCGGCCGTCGCGGACGCGCTCACCCTGCGCTTCAAGAAGTAAGACCGCTCACTCGGCGCCCGCTCGCACTGCGGGCGCCAATGCGGCACAATTGCGCGCATTCGTTTTCAATGCCCTGGCTGACAGCCCTGGCAGGAGTTTTCATGTCCCTGATCATCACCGACGATTGCATCAATTGCGACGTCTGCGAACCCGAGTGCCCGAACGCTGCGATTTCCCAGGGTGAAGAGATCTATGTGATCGATCCCAACCTGTGCACGCAATGTGTCGGCCACTACGACGAACCCCAGTGCCAGCAGGTGTGCCCGGTGGATTGCATTCCGCTGGATGAGGCGCATCCGGAGACTGAAGAGCAGTTGATGGAGAAGTATCGGAAGATTACCGGTAAGGATTGAGGTTCTTTAGCGCCTGTAAAGGCCTCATCGGGGGCAAGCCCCCTCCCACACTTTGATTTGTGAATACATTCAGAATGTGGGAGGGGCGGTGCGACGATTCGACTTGCCCCCGATGGCGATATCAGCCATCACACAGCAATCAGCTCTGACACTTGGGACAAAACACACTCGCCCGCTGCCCCAGCAGCACATTGCGCAACTCGGTCCCGCAGACCTTGCACGCCTCGCCGCCTCGGCCATACACGAACAGTTCCTGCTGGAAATACCCCGGCTGCCCGTCGCCGCCGATAAAATCGCGCAAGGTGGTACCGCCCCGCTCGATCGCTGCAGCCAGCACGCGCTTGATTTCGATCGCCAGCCTCAGGTAACGCGCCCGCGATATACCGCCCGCCGCACGACGCGGATCGATCCCCGCCGCAAACAGCGCTTCGGTCGCATAGATATTGCCCACGCCCACCACCACGGCGTTATCCATGATGAACGGCTTCACTGCCATCGACCGTCCACGGGACTGCTGGAACAAGCGTTCGCCATCAAACAGCGCGGTCAACGGCTCGGGCCCCAGGCGGATCAGCAGCTCGTGGTTGTGCGGGTCCTGGCTCCAGAGCATTGCGCCAAAACGCCGGGGGTCGGTGTAGCGCAGGGCCAGGCCGGATTCCAGCTCGATGTCCACATGTTCATGCTTGGCCGCAGGCATGCCCACTTCCACCAGGCGCAGGTTGCCCGACATGCCCAGGTGGCTGATCAAGGTGCCCACTTCGGCGTTGATCAACAGGTACTTGGCGCGCCGCTCCACCAGCACGATGCGCTGCCCGGACAGGCGCACATCAAGGTCTTCGGGGATCGGCCAGCGCAGGCGACGCTCACGCACCACCACTCGGCTGACGCGCTGGCCCTCCAGGTGAGGGGCAATCCCGCGCCGGGTGGTTTCGACTTCTGGTAACTCAGGCATGTGTACCTCGGGAAGAAAGGCTCAGTGCGCGCCCAGTTCGCGGATCGACAACTTCATGCTTTC
Organism: Pseudomonas sp. 24 E 13; assembly: GCF_900004715.1. Classification (NCBI taxonomy): domain Bacteria; kingdom Pseudomonadati; phylum Pseudomonadota; class Gammaproteobacteria; order Pseudomonadales; family Pseudomonadaceae; genus Pseudomonas; species Pseudomonas sp. 24 E 13. The sequence goes on along the minus strand of NZ_CVTO01000086.1, from coordinate 12,857 downwards.
GAAGTCGTAGTCCGACAGGCCCACGTAATCGAGCACCAGAGGGCTGATCGCATCCCACTCATGGTCAACGGTCTGGTTGCCCAGCACGCGATAGGACGAACAGATGTGCTCGGCCATTTTCAGGATCGCCAGCAGGTTCTTGAGGACGGGGTTGCGCGACGACTCATCGCTGAAAATCGCCAGGGCGTTGTGGTGATTGGCGATGGCGTCAGTGACATGCTCCGGCAGGCGCCAGGACTTGGCGGTGTAGTAACCCACCACGGCATGGTTAGTGTTGAACGCGTTGTTCTCGGTGTCGACCACGCGGCAATCCGGACCGGCATTGGCGTAGGCCTGCTCCAGCACCGTCATGTAGTTCGGGAACCGCTTGAGCATCAGCGGCACGCCGCAGTCGTGGAACAGGCCCAGGGCATAGGCTTCGTCAACCGTCTGGGAGCCGGTGCGCTTGGCCAGGCTCAGGCAAGTCATGGCCACATCCTGGGCCGTGTCCCAGAAGCGGTTGAGCGTGACAATGGTGTCGTCGCTCATCTCGCCCTTGATCGACAGCGCATTGATCAGGTTGATGACCGAGCGGCTGCCCAACAGGTTCACCGCGCGCTGAATCGAGGCGATCTTGTTGCTCAGGCCGTAATACGGCGAGTTGACGATCTTCAGTAATGCGCCGGACAGGCCCGGGTCCTGGGCGATCAACCGGGCGATCACTTCCAGGTCCGGGTCGGGCATGTACTGCTCCATCTGCAAATCCACCATGATTTGCGGCTGGGGCGGTACGCTGATGCCTTGCAGGACCTGCTGGATCTGTTCGGCGGAAAGCTCTTGGGACATAAGTACACACTCTGGGCTAGGTGTGGATTCTACCCTTTAAGCAGACCGGGCCGACACCCAAATGCCCGATTGAAACTCGATCAAATGCGGGAGGGGGCTTGCCCCCGATTGCGGTATATCAGTGAAAGATGAGCTGACTGACCCACCGCTATCGGGGGCAAGCCCCCTCCCACATGTCCGGCGGCGCCGCCAAGCAATGCACAACACGGTATACTCCCGCTCTTTTTTCCGGAGCGACGTCATGTCCCTGCCAAGCCTGCGTCTCAAAGCCAACGCCGATCGTCGTTTGCGCAACGGCCACCTGTGGGTCTACAGCAACGAAATCGACGTGGCCGCCACCCCACTCCACGGCTTCCAGGCAGGCGACCAGGCTATCCTGGAAGCGGCCGGCGGCAAGACCCTGGGCATCGTGGCCATGAGCCCGAACAACCTGATCTGCGCCCGCCTGCTGTCGCGTGACATCAAGTTGCCGCTGGACAAGTCGCTGCTGGTGCACCGCCTGAACGTCGCCCTGTCCCTGCGCGATCGCCTGTTCGACAAGCCGTTCTACCGCCTGGTCTATGGCGATTCCGACCTGCTGCCGGGCCTGGTGGTCGACCGTTTCGGCGACATCCTGGTCGTGCAGATCGCTTCGGCGACCATGGAAGCCCACAAAGAGGACGTGATCGCTGCCCTGACCCAGGTGCTCAAGCCCAGCGGCATCCTGTTCAAGAACGACTCCGCCGCGCGCGACGCCGAAGGCCTCAACCGCTACGTCGAAACCGTGTTCGGCCTGGTGCCGGAATGGGTGGCGCTGGAAGAAAACGGCGTGAAATTCGAAGCCCCGGTGATCCAGGGCCAGAAAACCGGCTGGTTCTACGACCACCGCATGAACCGCGCACGCCTGGCGCCGTATGCCAAAGGCAAGCGCGTGCTCGACCTGTACAGCTACATCGGCGGCTGGGGCGTGCAAGCCGCCGCTTTCGGCGCCAGTGAAGTGTTCTGCGTCGACGCGTCGGCCTTCGCCCTCGACGGCGTGGAGCGCAACGCCGCGCTCAACGGCGTGGCCGAGAAGATGACCTGCATCGAAGGCGACGTCTTCGAAGCGTTGAAAGAACTGAAAGCCAGCGAAGAACGCTTCGACGTGATCGTCGCCGACCCACCGGCCTTCATCAAACGCAAAAAAGACATGAAAAACGGCGAAGGCGCCTACCGCCGTCTGAACGAGCAAGCCATGCGCCTGCTCAGCAAGGACGGCATCCTCGTCAGCGCCTCGTGCTCCATGCACCTGCCCGAAGACGACCTGCAGAACATCCTGCTCACCAGCGCCCGCCACCTGGACCGTAATATCCAGATGCTCGAACGCGGCGGCCAGGGCCCGGACCACCCGGTGCACCCGGCGATTGTCGAAACGCGGTATATCAAGAGCATTACGTGCCGGTTGTTGCCCAATAGCTGACGCCGACCACCTTGTAGGAGCGAGCTTGCTCGCGAAAAACCCGAGAACGCCGCGGAGTATCAAATACCCCGCGTTATCGTTGACGCTCTTCGCGAGCAAGCTCGCTCCTACAGTGATGGCTCACACCATTAAAGGAAATGGCTCACAGCACTTCTGATTGAATTCCATTTTTCGCAGGCTAGTATCGGTTTCTGGTTTTACTCCGGAAAACAAAAACAATGTCTGGGCCCACGCTCTCCCGCTTCACCCTCATCACCTGCATTTCCCTGATTAGCTTCTTCCCGATCAATATCCTGCTCCCGTCGTTCCCTGCCCTGTCTGCCCAATTCGACACGCCCAGCGCAGACATCGCGCTGTCCATCAGCCTGTTCACCCTGGTGTTTTCGATCTCGCAACTGATCGCCGGCCCATTGTCGGATAAATGGGGGCGCAAGGAAGTCCTGCTCGGGTGCATCCTGCTTTCCATCCTCGGCGCGATAGGCTGTGCATGGGCACCGGACTACCTGACGTTCCTATTGTTTCGCACAGTGCAAGCCATGGGCTGTGGTTTCTTTGTGCTGGGCCATGCGCTGGTGGAAGACCTGTTCGACGAGCAAGACCGCGCCCGCGTTCGTCTGTATTACATGACCTTGAGTGGCTCGTTCGTCGCGCTGTCGCCGCTGATCGGCTCCTGGCTGCAAACCACGTTCGACTGGCAAGGCAGCTTCTACGGCTTCGCGCTGATGGCTACGGGCATGTTGATCCATGCGCAGTGCATCCTGCCCACCAAATCCGCCAGTACGCATCGAGCACCGGTGTCCATCGTCGGCACACTCAAGGCCGTCGCCGCCAACCACGATTTCCTGCGCTACTGGTGGATTGCAGCGTTGGTGTTCGCCTGCTACTTCGCCTTGATCAGTGTGACACCGCTGATCTTCATGGATGCGCTGAAACTCTCTGAATACGAGTACGCGCTCGTGTTAATGGTGTACGGCGTCGCCTATCTGCTGGGTGGCCTGGTGGCTTCCTACCTGCAGAAACGCATCCCGCTGTCACGGCAGATCAATATCGGCCTCGGCTTGTTGCTCGGCGCCGGTGTGTTGTTGACGCTGATCGTCAGCCTGCAAGCCATCACCAGCGTGACCCTGCTGATACCGATGCTGATCAGCGCCCTGGCCGTGACCTTGGTGCGCCCGGCCGCCATTTCGGCGGCGATGTTGCTGTTTTCAAGCAGCGCGGGGACGGCGGCATCAGCGGGTAACAGCATCATGTTCCTCACCGCCGCCGTCAGCAGCGCCGCCCTCGCGCAAACCGGTGCCCATTTACTGATGACCATTGCTGTCAGCTTCATTGTTTTGAGCCTGTGGGGTTGGCTGACGAATGCCAGGATCCATCGCTGACGCCTTCCCCTTGTAGGAGCGAGCTTGCTCGCGAAGAACGAATAGACGCCACGGGCTACCTGATAGCGCTGCGTTATCGTTGACGTTCTTCGCGAGCAAGCTCGCCCCTACAGGTAGAGGTGCCTTATAGCCAGATGGCGTCCCATAGCGGGTATTGGCCAATGTGCTCGACCAAGCCTGCGCGCAGTGGGTTTGCGACGATGTAGCGAGCCATTGCCTTCAAGTCCTCCTCACGACGCAGCGCCCTGTCGAAATAGCCTTTTTGCCAAAGCACTCCGAAGGACTGTCTTGCCTTATTGACTGCACGGGCACTTCGCGATTTGGTTCGCTGCATGAGCCTGGGCAAATCGCCGTTGTGCAACTCCACCAGCCAGTGGAAATGGTCGGGCATGACCACCCAGGCCAGTGACGTTGCATCTCCATCTTCCTGAGCCTTTCTGAATTCGCGGACCAGCAAGCGACCGATAAGCCAGTCTTGAAAAATGCGTTGCCGTTGATGGGTGACAGCCGTTAGCAAGTAGATACGGCCCGATTCTGAATAGCGCCCTTTACGCAGCCGATAAGCATTTTGCTGAGTGGACATTCCTTCGTCCTCTTCTGTGATTGGAAGAGAAACGGTAGGAGCTGAAGCGCCAATCAGCCCTCAAACAATTGTTCTGGATATGTCCGTCCTTGTAGGAGCGAGCTTGCTCGCGAAAAACAAATAGACGCCACGGGCTACCTGATAGCGCTGCGTTATCGTCGACGATCTTCGCGAGCAAGCTCGCTCCTACAGGTAGACGGCCATTCCCTCCAGCCGTCAGCGGTGTAGAATCGGCCCTATTCATCGCCAGTCATCCCCCGGCGGGTTTATGAGCTCGAGGCCCAAGCACGCGGCGATCCCGCGACGCGAGTGGCAACTTCCGGACACACGGCCATTTTCTGAGTGTTCCAGACGTCAATAGAAGCTCACTCCCCTTTGATACCGATTAGCCGCCCGGAGTGCTCCAATGCCTGATTACCGCTCGAAAACATCCACCCACGGCCGCAACATGGCCGGCGCGCGCGCATTGTGGCGTGCCACGGGGATGAAAGATGACGACTTCAAGAAGCCGATCATCGCGATTGCCAACTCGTTTACCCAGTTCGTACCCGGCCACGTCCACCTCAAGGACCTGGGTCAACTGGTCGCCCGCGAGATCGAACGCGCCGGTGGCGTGGCCAAGGAATTCAATACCATCGCCGTGGATGACGGCATTGCCATGGGCCATGACGGCATGCTGTATTCCCTGCCGAGCCGCGAGATCATCGCCGACTCCGTGGAGTACATGGTCAACGCCCACTGCGCCGACGCCATTGTGTGCATCTCCAACTGCGACAAGATCACCCCCGGCATGCTGATGGCCGCCCTGCGCCTGAACATCCCGGTGATCTTCGTCTCCGGCGGCCCGATGGAAGCCGGCAAGACCAAGCTTGCCTCCCATGGCCTGGACCTGGTCGACGCCATGGTCATCGCCGCCGATTCCAGCGCGTCTGACGAGAAAGTCGCCGAATACGAGCGCAGCGCCTGCCCGACCTGCGGTTCGTGCTCCGGCATGTTCACCGCCAACTCGATGAACTGCCTGGTGGAAGCCCTGGGCCTGGCGTTGCCGGGCAACGGTTCCACACTGGCCACCCACAGCGACCGCGAGCAGCTGTTCCTGCAGGCCGGCCGCACCATCGTCGATCTGTGCAAGCGTTACTACACCGAGAACGATGAGTCGGTGTTGCCGCGCAATATCGCCAACTTCAAGGCGTTCGAAAACGCCATGACCCTGGACATCGCCATGGGCGGTTCCACCAACACCATCCTGCATTTGCTGGCCGCCGCCCAGGAAGCCGAGATCGACTTCGACCTGCGCGACATCGACCGCCTGTCACGCCACGTGCCGCAGCTGTGCAAGGTCGCGCCGAACATCCAGAAGTACCACATGGAAGACGTGCACCGCGCCGGCGGGATCTTCTCGATCCTCGGCTCCCTGGCCCGTGGCGGCCTGTTGCACACTGACCTGCCGACCGTGCACAGCAAATCCCTGGCCGAAGGCATTGCCAAGTGGGACATCACCCAGACTGACGACGAAGCGGTGCATCACTTCTTCAAGGCCGGCCCGGCGGGCATCCCGACCCAGACCGCGTTCAGCCAGTCGACCCGTTGGGACACCCTGGACGACGACCGTGAAAACGGCTGCATCCGCAGCGTCGAGCACGCCTACTCGCAAGAAGGCGGCCTGGCCGTGCTGTACGGCAACATCGCCCTCGACGGTTGCGTGGTGAAAACCGCCGGTGTGGATGAATCCATCCACGTCTTCGAAGGCCGCGCCAAGATCTACGAAAGCCAGGACAGCTCGGTTCGCGGCATCCTCGCCGACGAAGTGAAAGAAGGCGACATCGTGATCATCCGCTACGAAGGCCCCAAAGGCGGCCCGGGTATGCAGGAGATGCTCTACCCCACGTCCTACCTGAAATCCAAAGGCCTGGGCAAAGCCTGCGCGTTGCTGACCGACGGCCGTTTCTCCGGCGGTACTTCGGGCCTGTCCATCGGCCACGCTTCGCCGGAAGCTGCTGCCGGTGGCGCGATTGGCCTGGTGCAGGATGGCGACAAGGTGCTGATCGACATCCCGAACCGCTCGATCAACCTGTTGGTCAGCGATGAAGAACTGGCGGCGCGCCGGGTCGAGCAGGACAAGAAGGGCTGGAAACCGGTGGAGAAACGTCCACGCAAGGTGACCACCGCGTTAAAGGCGTATGCACTGCTGGCGACCAGCGCCGACAAGGGCGCCGTGCGTAACAAGGCGATGCTGGATGGGCTGTAAGTCTAATCTGCCTTCGCTCTATCGCTGCCCCTGAAAAATGCCCCGTACCCACGGGGCATTTTTTTACCCCGCCTGACGCGCCGCGTCCCTTGCACTGCCATCTGGAACCCTTTTACCGAATCGCCCACCAAGCGAGACGATCGATTTAACCAAAGGGTGGTGCGATGAAAATATCGGACGGCGTTCCTCCAGCAGAATTTCGGGCCCAGGACTACGCCCCCTCTGCACCTCAGCGCTCTGAAAACAGCACCAGGCGTTTACGTCCTGACGAAATGGCCAACACCTTGCTCGGCAAAACCATAAGCCCTGAAACTGCGTTTCGGATGAGGGAAATGGTCACGGTAGACAGCCGAGGCATGATCACTAAAGTTCAACCCAGGCACTTGTCCAACAGCAACTTTACAGACATCTCCAATTCAATCACTGCGCCACTGACTCAGCGCCCACAGCCTGCGCAAGAGCTGATAAGGACGCCCAAGGAAGTGCTGTTGGCGTTGACCCTTGCGATTGCAGAGTCGGAACTGGATACCTCGATCAAAACGCCCATCATCGAGCACCTTAAAGTAAGCTGGCTGGATAACAGGAGTTCAAGAGACATTACGCAAAACCTTATAACGCAGCTTCAGCGCGACCTGTCATTCGAACCGGAAAAAAACCAGGCGTTGCTGTCGAGAATAGAGGAGATATCAAATACCCTGGAAAAGGAATTTTATATTACCAAACGCAATGACAATTACTATGGACGGCTTTTCGACACTGCGTTTTCAGAATATGTAATTAATAATCCCACGGCACAATCGCACCACATCAACGAATTGCTGACGCAAAAACTTCTAACGGACTTCAATAGTTATCCACCTGCCATGCAACTCGCGCTGTGCGCGGAAATCCATCAGAGGATGCGCGACGACCCACCCGGATGGCGCGAACAGATCAAGGAAACTCAAGAATTCCTGCGAGCCTTCGATACGCAAAAATTTACCGCCATGCTGCAAAGTCGCGACCCTTATGCGATTCCATTGACCTTGTCGCTGGCAGTGAAATATATGTTGGTGGCCCCCAATTTACGGCCACTGGCGGAGGTGGCAACGCAGCACTATATCGATGTCATCGAGAACCAGCGAGAGCGGATTGAATCTCTTGAAAACAGCAACTTTCGCAGCGATCGATACGGGCTATTGCTACCTTATCAGTCAGCACCACAGCAACCGACCCGCCTGCAGGGCACCAAGGGCATCAGGCCGATTGACTGCTACCAACTTACCACACAGAAAATAACTCCCCACAATCGAGCCGCGCTGCACGCTGAGCGTGCAATAGGCACCGGCATGTCCGGCAGCACCAACGTGTTGAACTACTTATTTAAAAGTCTGATCGAGGAAGGCAAGGTATTTTCCATGGAGCATGCGAAAACCCTGACGGCGGCCTATCTCACCTTCAGCGGAGGCCACTCGCTTAACGAAGCCTATACGGTGTTTTCGTATAACGATCAGAAAAACTTCACGCCTTTATTATTCAATCAACTGGCAGGCGCGGACCAATATAACGCCGACGCAGTAGAATACGCTTATCAAAGAGTGCTTGATGCCTGCAAATTATTGAACACTTCACGCTCGAGGCATTGATTTTATAGGTACTTTTTAAATACCCAGCACTGAATTGCCTGAAAAATCAGGAAAGGGCGTAAACCGCCGTCTGTAGGAGCGAGCTTGCTCGCGAAAAACGTCAACGATAACGCGCGCTTCCTGAATGAACGCGGTGCCTGTGAGTTTTTCGCGAGCAAGAGCTAGGCGCCCCCTCGCTCCTACAAAAAGCGTTATTAGCGCAAGCCCCTCCCACATTTTTTACTGCGCCCAGCCTGTTACTGAATGTCTTCCGGCTTGACGATCACCCAGTTCTTGTCCGCCGTTACCGGCAACCCTTCCTTGGCCTGCGCCGCCGCGTGCTTGGCGATCATGCCATTAAGCTGGGTCATGTATTTGTCCTTGCGGTTGATCCACAAGTGAATGCCGCCCTTGGCCACATCCACGTCATGAAACAGCATGTAGCCATCGCTGGTTGGCGTGTCGCCGCCGACGATCACCGGTTTTTTCCATTCGTCGATATAGGTGAGGATCGCCGCGTGCTTGCCGGCCATCCAGGTCGCCGGGGTCCACAGATACGGGGTCAGTTCCAGGCCGAGGTTGGCCTTCTCGTCATACTTGCCGGCGGCAATCTGTTTGCGCGCGGTGGTCAGTTCGCCTGTGTTGCGGTCCTTGAGCAGGGTGGTCACGCCGATCACATTCTCGGGTTTGACGTTGTAGCCATACTTCGGATCGGCAGCGACCATGCGCACCAGTTCCTCGGAGGCGGCGGTCATCACGTACACCTCGATGCCGTTCTCCATCAGCTTGTTGTACAACTCAGCCTGGCCGGTGAAGACTTTCGGTGGCTGCACCTCGGACTTTTTCACCGTATCGCCTTCGAAATAGCTGACGGGAACGGGTTTGCCTGAGGCCATCAATTCGTCGACCTGGACCTTGAGCTCCTTGAGCGTAAACCCGGAAAACACCTGGGCCACCCACGGGTAGCACACCATGTCGTCCACTTCGCAGAGGCGATAGTAGTAACTGAACAGGCTTTCCTTATGATCGGCGGTGTCCTTGAACGGCATCAGCTTGAGCGACGGATCGAGGCTGTCGCGGGTGATCAGGCCCTTGTTTTCCATGTACGGCAGCAAGGACTCTTCAAGGTCGTAGCGGTAGCTGGTGTTGTCCATGTCGAACACCGCGAAGTTACCCTTGTTGGCGTTGGCGGCGATCATCTCGTTCAACTGTTTGGCGGCAGGCGCCGGCCAGTGTTTCAACTCGGTGGCGGCGAATACCTGGCTGGCGAGTCCGAGGCAAAGCGCGGCGGCAAGCAATTTCGGCGCGAGCTTCATAAGCGTTTCTTCCTGAGTGAAAAACATCGACGCTAACAAATCCCTGTGACAGTTCCCGTGTCGAGCCCGACCGTGTGCATCCTGATCGCGCCAGGGTCGTACGCCAGAGCGTCAAGCGCTTATTCCAAAAACGACAGTCACCATTCCATATCGGTATTAAATCAATATATTTCAAGCTGTTAGGCTTCCCGGTTCGCAATCGCAGGCTCACGCGATTGGCTGCCTTCTCAACGGAGCTTCAATGAATCTTCCCCTGATTCTCAACTTACTGGTGTTCGTGGCCCTGCTGCTGGGCCTGGCACAAACCGGCCGTACGAACTGGAGCCTGGCCAAGAAGGTCCTGTTCGCCCTGGTGCTTGGCGTGGTGTTCGGTGTGGTGCTGCACGCCATCTACGGGGCCGGTCACCCGGTACTCAAGGCCTCCATCGGCTGGTTCGACCTGGTCGGCAACGGCTATGTGCAACTGCTGCAAATGATCGTGATCCCGCTGGTGTTCGCCTCGATCCTCAGTGCCGTGGCGCGCCTGCACAACGCCTCGTCCCTGGGCAAGATCAGCTTCCTGACCATCGGCACTTTGCTGTTCACCACCGCGATCGCGGCGCTGATCGGTATCGGCCTGACCAACCTGTTCGGCCTCACCGCCGAAGGGCTGGTCGCCGGTACCCAGGAAATGGCGCGCCTGCAAGTGATCCAGAACGATTACGCGGGCAAGGTCGCCGACCTGAATATCCCGCAATTGCTGCTGTCGTTCGTGCCGGCCAACCCGTTCGCCGACCTGGCCCGGGCCAAGCCGACGTCGATCATCAGCGTGGTGATTTTCGCCGCGTTCCTGGGGGTTGCCGCGCTGCAACTGCTCAAGGACGACGTGGAAAAAGGCCAGAAGGTGCTCAACGCCATCGACACCCTTCAAGCCTGGGTGATGCGCCTGGTGCGCCTGGTCATGAAGCTGACCCCGTACGGTGTTCTGGCGCTGATGACCAAGGTGGTCGCCAGCTCCAACCTGCAGGACATCATCAAGCTCGGCAGCTTTGTCGTGGTGTCGTACCTGGCCCTGGGCCTGATGTTTGTGGTGCATGGCCTGTTGCTGTCGCTGGCCGGGGTCAATCCGCTGCGCTTTTTCCGCAAGGTGTGGCCGGTACTGACCTTTGCCTTCACCAGCCGCTCCAGCGCCGCCTCGATCCCCTTGAGTATTGAAGCGCAGACACGCCGCCTGGGTATCCCGCAGTCCATTGCCGGTTTCGCCGCTTCGTTTGGGGCAACCATCGGCCAGAACGGCTGTGCAGGGCTCTATCCGGCGATGTTGGCGGTGATGGTCGCGCCGACCGTCGGCATCAACCCGCTGGACCCGCTGTGGATCGCGACGCTGGTGGCGATTGTGACCCTGAGCTCGGCCGGTGTGGCGGGCGTGGGCGGTGGTGCGACCTTCGCGGCATTGATCGTGCTGCCGGCCATGGGCTTGCCGGTGTCACTGGTGGCGCTGCTGATTTCCGTGGAGCCGCTGATCGACATGGGCCGTACGGCGCTGAACGTGAATGGCTCGATGACGGCGGGGGCGATTACCAGCCAGATCATGGGGCAGACGGACAAGGCGTTGCTCGATGCCGATGAGCATGCTGAGTTAGCGCAGGTCTGATAGAGCGCTATCGGGGGCAAGCCCCCTCCCACAGTTGACCGAGTTCCAACAGAAGAATGCGGTCCAATGTGGGAGGGGGCTTGCCCCCGATGCTTTTAAGCTTTCTCCCAGACTTCAAAGTTGTAAGCCGGTTTATCCCCTTCGGCCGGGTTCTCCACATTCGACACCAGCTTCCACTGGTTCGCATCAAACGCCGGAAACCACGCATCCCCTTCAGGGCTCAACGCCACCCGGGTCAGGTACAGGCGATCCGCCTGCTCCAGCCCCTGGGCATACAACTGCGCGCCGCCGATCAGCATCAGCTCGTCCACGCCCTGGGCCTTGGCCCATTCCTCCGCGCGCGCTATCGCCGCCTCCAGTGACGCAAACACTTGCGCACCTTCGAGCACCAGGTCGGTCTGACGACTGACCACAATGTTCAGCCGCCCCGGCAACGGTCGGCCCAGGGAATCCCAGGTCTTGCGCCCCATGATGATCGGCTTGCCCAGGGTGGTGGCCTTGAAATACTTGAAATCCCCCGGCAAATGCCAGGGCATGCTGTTGTCGACGCCGATCACGCGGTTTTCACCGAGGGCTGCGATCAGGCTTAAAGGGAGAGTTTTTTTCATGCCGACGAGAATACCAGAGCCCCGCGCAGCTTTCCCCAACAGGGTGCACAGCGGTTATGCTCCAACCTCACGAACACAACAGGATGGCGCGTGACTGCACTAAACCCGCTGCACAACCTCTGGCTGACCGAAACCGTACGCCTGCGTGAAGAACACGCAGGCCCTCTGGAAGATCTCGAAGCCAACCGCCTGGCCCGCACGGCCGGTGGCGACCTGCCGACGCGCATCGTGCATCGCGCGCTGCACCTGGCCGAACGCGATGGCCTGACCGGCGCCCTCACACGCTGGCAGCAAGGCGCACGCCTGGCCCTGGTGCTGCTGGCGATCGTCGCGATTTTCAGCGGCGCCGGCCTGGCGTTTGCCGCCCTGGGCAACGGCCTCGCCCCGGTGAATGTGTTCTGGGCCCTGGGCAGCCTGCTCGGCCTGAACCTGATCCTGCTGCTCAGTTGGGCCCTGGGCCTGGTGTTTGCCGGCGAACACAGTGCCAGCCTCGGGCGCTTGTGGCTGTGGCTCAGTGAAAAACTCGCCCGCGACGCCAAGGCCGCGCAACTGGCGCCGGCGCTGCTGCTGTTGCTACAGCGCCAGAAGCTCAATCGCTGGGCCGTCGGCGTCCTGGTCAACAGCCTGTGGTCACTGGCGTTGCTCAGCGCCATGCTGATGTTGCTGATGCTGCTCGCCACCCGGCGTTACGGCTTTGTGTGGGAAACCACCATCCTCGGTGCCGACACCTTCATCGCTGTCACCCAGGCCCTCGGCACCCTGCCCGCTTTGCTCGGTTTCAACGTGCCGACCGTCGACATGATCCGCGCCAGCGGCGACTCCGCCCTGAATATCGAAAGCGCCCGCCAAGCCTGGGCCGCCTGGCTGGTGGGCGTGCTGCTGGTCTACGGCCTGTTGCCCCGAGCGGTCCTTGCCCTGTTCTGCCTGTGGCGCTGGAAAATCGGACGTGCGGCATTGCGCCTGGACCTCAACCTGCCCGGCTACGCCCAACTGCGCGAACGCCTGATGCCCAGCAGCGAACGGCTTGGGGTCAACGATGCCGCCCCCGAACAGTTGCATCACGTCAGCGGCGGCGTCAGCGAGATGCAAAGCGATGGAGCCTTGCTGGTGGCCGTCGAACTCGATGATCAGCACCCCTGGCCGCCCAAACTGCCCGCCAATGTGAAGAACGCCGGCATCCTCGACAGCCGCGAATCGCGCAACAAACTGCTGGAACAACTCAG
>NZ_CVTO01000081.1:0-8101 GCF_900004715.1 Pseudomonas sp. 24 E 13 | reverse complement strand
GTGGACAAGGTGCTGGATGAGGCCTGCCCAGCCACGTAAATCTGGAGCGTATAAATCCCCCAAAACACTGGAGATCCAACTGTGGGAGGGGGCTTGCCCCCGATGGCGGTGGGTCAGCGACAACAGCGCTGGCTGACACACCGCATGGGGGGCAAGCCCCCTCCCACAGGATCGCGCCCACTCAGATATATCGCCACCCACCTCGCTTTCGAAATCGACGGAACCCATCGCAATGTTGCGCAGGGCATCTGCCGGATGCTTGAAGGCGTGCAACTAATGGTGGATAAGGTGCTGGATGAGGCCTGCCCAGCCACGTAAATCTGGAGCGTATAAAATCCTCCAAAACACTGAAGATCCAAATGTGGGAGGGGGCTTGCCCCCTCCCACATTTGGATCGCGGATCGACACAAAATACCGGTCGGCTCTAAGGCCGCCGCGCTTTTGCTCTTGATCTCAGGCGCCCCGTTAAACCACGCTGGCCGGAGAGAGGGCACACCGAGCCTAAGCGAGGTGCCGAGTGGTGGGGCAAGAGCGTTTTGCTTACTTTTGCGCTTTTCAAAAGTGAGCCGCTGTAAAAGCGGAACCTATATCAGCCGTTACCGCAGAAACGGATATGTACTCAATCCAACCCAGCATCCTGGTCGGCCCCGAGGCCGCCATCGGGGGCAAGCCCCCTCCCACAGTTTGGTCTGGTGGCACGCTTAGAACACCGACCACCCAATCCGCTCACTCAACAACTCCAACGCCTTGATCCCCGCCAGCGAGTTCCCCGCCGCGTTCAACTCCGGCGACCACACGCACACGGTAAACTGCCCCGGCACCACCGCGACAATCCCGCCGCCTACCCCGCTCTTGCCCGGTAACCCTACGCGATAAGCAAAGTTGCCCGCCTCGTCATACAGCCCGCTGGTGGCCATGATCGAGTTGACTTGTTTGGTCTGGCGCGCGGTCAGGATCTGCTCGCCACTGTGCGCACTCACGCCTTCGTTGGCCAGGAAGCTGAACGCCCGGGCCAGGTCCAGGCAGCTCATCTGCAAGGCGCAGTAGTTGAAGTAACTGTGCAGCACCGCGTCCACATCGTTATGGAAGTTACCGAAGGCTTTCATCAGGTAGGCCATGGCCGCATTACGCGCACCATGCCGGGCTTCGGATTCGGCAACCACGCTATCGACCAGGATCTGCGGATTGCCCGACAGCCGCCGCACAAAATCGCGCATCGACAGGATCGGCACGGCGAAACGCGACTGGTTGATGTCGCAGATCACCAGCGCGCCGGCGTTGATAAAAGGATTGCGCGGTCGGCCGCGTTCGAATTCCAGTTGCACCATGGAGTTGAACGGTTGCCCCGACGGTTCATGGCCCAGGCGCTCCCAGATACTTTCGCCGCCGTGGTCGATGGCCTGCACTAGGCTGAACACCTTGGAAATGCTCTGCACCGAAAACAGCGTGTCGGCGTCGCCCGCGCAATAGGCCGCGCCGTCGTTGCCGTATACCGCGATGCCAAGCTGGTTGGCGGGTACGTCGGCCAGGGCGGGAATGTAATCGGCGACTTTGCCGAGGCCGATCAGAGGCCGCACTTCGTCAAGGATCGACTCCAGCAGCGCCTGCATGTCTTGTCCTGTCATCTTCTCTGGATCAGTGGTGAACGAGGCGCGCAGGATACTTCACTGGGCACGAAAGCCCCACACAATCTCCACCATCCGCCCGGCGACCACCACACAAATTTGGATCAGCACCACACGATGCGAAGCGAGCCGCTCTTGATCTGCTTTTGATCTCAGGCGCCCCGTTAAACCACGCTGGCCGAACGCAGGCTTGAATCCGTGGGTAACCCGGCAGGGCGCCGGGTTAGCCGCACTGGGCCAGTGTACTCAGTCTGATCCAACATCCTGGCCAGCCCAGAGGCCGCCATCGGGGGCAAGCCCCCTCCCACATTTGTCTGCATTTCAACATTGGGAAGGGGCGACCCTCCCACATTGAGCCGACTAGACAAGTTCGCGCGCCAGGAATGGCGCCGTGCGGCTGTCCTTGCTGTTGGCGACGGCCTGCGGCGTACCACTGGCAACCACCTTCCCGCCCGCATTGCCGGCGCCGGGGCCGATATCGATCACCCAGTCGCTCTGCGCCACCACGCGCATTTCATGCTCGACCACCACCACCGTATGCCCCGCTTCCACCAATTGATTGAGCTGGCTGAGCAAGCGGTCGACATCCCTGGGATGCAGCCCGGTGGTCGGTTCGTCCAGCACGTACAAGGTGGCGCCCCGCGCCGTGCGTTGCAGCTCGGTGGCCAGCTTGATGCGCTGCGCTTCACCGCCCGACAACTCGGTGGCCGGCTGGCCCAGGCGCAGATAGCCCAGGCCGATATCGCGCAGCACCTGCAGGGCGCGCAATACGCCGGGCTGTTCGGCAAACACCTCGACTGCTTCCTCCACAGTCAGGCCCAGCACTTGGGCGATGCTCAAGCCTTGCCATTTGACCGCCAGGGTCTCGGGGTTGTAACGCGCCCCGTGGCAGGTCGGGCATGGCGCATACACGCTGGGCATGAACAGCAACTCGACGCTGACAAACCCCTCGCCTTCACAGTTCGGGCATCGGCCCTTGGCGACGTTGAAAGAAAATTGCCCCGCGTCGTAACCGCGCTTCTTCGCCGCCGGCGTGGCGGCGAACAGTTTGCGCACGTTGTCGAACAGCCCGGTATAGGTCGCAAGATTGGAGCGCGGCGTACGGCCGATGGGTTTCTGGTCCACCTGCACCAGACGCCGGATCTGCTCCAGCCCGGCGCTGATTCGCCCTTCGCTGGCGACAGGTGCAGCGTCTTCCAGGCTGGGCTCGTCGGTGCTTTCCAGCGCGCGCCCGAGGCCGCTGCTGACCAGTTCCAGCAGCGCCTGGCTGACCAGGCTGGATTTGCCCGAACCGGAAATCCCGGTCACCGCCGTGAAGCAGCCCAACGGGAAATCCACGGCAAGGTTCTTCAGGTTGTTGCGCGTCACCCCTTGCAGCTTCAGCCAGCCACTGGGTTCCCGCCGAGTGGGACTCAAGGCCCGCGGTTCGGCAAACAGGTAGTCACGGGTCTGCGACGCGGCGACATCCGCCAACCCCGCAGGTGGGCCGCTGTACAGGACTTGCCCGCCGTGCTCGCCGGCGGCCGGGCCGACATCGATCAACCAGTCGGCGCGGCGCATGGTTTCCAGGTCATGCTCCACTACAAACAGCGAATTGCCGGCCGCTTTCAAACGCGCCAGCGCGCTGAACAAGGCTTCGCCATCCGCCGGATGCAGGCCCGCCGAAGGCTCGTCCAGCACGTAGATCACTCCGAACAATTGCGAGCCCAGTTGCGTGGCCAGGCGCAAACGCTGCAACTCCCCGGACGACAGCGTCGGCGTGCTGCGCTCCAGGGACAGATAGCCCAGGCCCAGCTCGATCAAGGTCGTGACCCGTTCGAGCAGATCCTCGGCGATGCGCTGGGCAGCCAGGCGCTTTTCCACCGACAGCTTCATCTTGTCCTGCCCCGCCGCCACCGGCCGCAGCAGCTCGGCCAGGCGGGTCAGGGACAGTTGCGACAGCTCTCCGATATCCACCCCGGCAAACTTCACCGACAACGCCGCCCGGGTCAGCCGCTTGCCCTCGCACAACGGGCAGGCACTGCCTTGCATGAACTGCGACACACGCTTTTTCATCAGCGCGCTTTGGGTCTGGGCGAAGGTGTGCAGGATGTAGCGCCGCGCGCCGCTGAAGGTGCCCTGGTAACTGGGCTCCAGCTTGCGTTTCAAGGCATCGCGGGTCTGCGCCGGGGTGAAGCCGGCGTACACCGGTACGGTGGGGGTTTCTTCGGTAAACAGGATCCAGTCGCGCTGTTTTTTCGGCAGGTCGCGCCATGGGATATCCACGTCATAACCCAGGGTTACGAGAATGTCCCGCAGGTTCTGGCCCTGCCATGCCAGCGGCCAGGCCGCCACCGCGCGCTGGCGGATGGTCAGGGACGGGTCGGGCACCATCAGCGCTTCGGTCACTTCATACACGCGGCCCAGGCCATGGCATTGCGGGCACGCGCCCTGGGGCAGGTTCGGCGAAAAGTCCTCGGCGTACAGCATCGCCTGCCCCGGCGGGTAACGGCCGGCGCGGGAATACAGCATGCGGATCAGGCTCGACAAGGTGGTCACGCTGCCCACCGAGGACCGCGCACTCGGTGTGCCACGCTGCTGTTGCAGGGCCACGGCGGGCGGCAAGCCTTCGATACTGTCGACATCCGGCACGCCGACCTGGTCGATCAGGCGTCGCGCATAAGGCGCCACCGATTCGAAATAGCGGCGCTGGGCCTCGGCATACACGGTGGAAAACGCCAGGGACGACTTGCCGGAACCGGACACACCGGTAAACACCACCAGGGCATCGCGGGGAATATCCACGTCGACATTACGCAAGTTGTGTTCGCGAGCGCCGCGCACCCGCACGAAGCCGGTGTGCTGGACGGTCGGTGGAGGAGTGTTGTGCTGTGAAGTCATGAACAACCTTGTCTGGCGGTGAGAACGCTGCGTACCCGTTGCGTCAGGGCGTCGGGACTGTAGGGTTTGCTCAACAGATTAATGTCGGCGCTCAGCAGATGATTGGAGGAAAGAATGTCGCGGGTGTGGCCGGAGGTGAACAGCACCGGAATCGGCGGCACCTGCTCACGCGCCCAGTTGGCCAGGTCGATGCTCTTGACGCGGCCGGGCATCACCACATCGGTAAAGATCAGTTCCGGTTGCAGGCCGGACTGCAGTTTGGCCATGGCCTGATCGCCGTCTTCGGCGGTCAGCACGGTGTAGCCCGACTGTTTGAGCAGCTCCACCACGGTCAGGCGCACGCCTTCGTTGTCCTCCACCACCAGAATGGTTTCCTGGCCGGTGCAAGGGCTCTCCAGGTCCATGTCCGGCTCGACATGTTCCGGTTCCAGGCTGCGCGGGAAATACATCTGCACCACCGAGCCTTTGTTCTCCTCGCTCCAGATGTCGACATGCCCGCCGCTTTGGCGGACAAAACCAAACACCATGCTCAGCCCGAGGCCCGTGCCCTGCCCTTCGCGCTTGGTGGTGAAAAACGGCTCGAACGCACGCTTGAGTACCGTCGACGGCATGCCCACGCCGGTGTCGGTGACCGCCAGGCGCACATACTCGCCGGGCTTGATGCTTTTGCCCGCGCATTCGGCCGGGTTGAGAATGATGTTTTCGCCGGTAATACGAATCACGCCTTCGCCTTGCATGGCATCGCGGGCGTTGATCGCCAGGTTGAGCAGCGCGTTTTCCAGCTGGTTGCGGTCGACGTTGATGCACCAGGAATCCTGCGGCAACTGCACGTCGATATGGATGGTTTCACCCAGCGCGCGTTGCAGCAGCTCACCGAGGCCGGCATAGATGCGTTGCGGGTTGTACACCGCCGGCGACAGGGGCTGACGCCGCGCAAACGCCAGCAGTTGCGAGGACAAGGTGGCCCCGCGTTCCACGGCGGCAATCGCGGCGGAGACGCGCCGCTGCACTTGCGCGTTGTCCGGTTCATGGCGGGCCAGCAGGTGCAGGTTGCCGGCGATCACTTGCAGCAGGTTGTTGAAGTCGTGGGCCACGCCGCCGGTCAGGCCGCCAATCGCTTCCAGCTTCTGCGACTGGCGCAGCTGCTCCTCGGCGGCGGAACGCGCCTGCACTTCGGCCGCTACGCGCTGCTCCAGATTATGGGTCAGCTCCTGGCGCACCCGCTCGGACTTGACCAGTTCAGTGGTCTCGACCACGATCGCCAGCACCCCGGCCGGTTGCTGGTCATCCCCGGCCACCGGGCTGTAGTAGAGGTCCAGCCACAAGGTTTCCGGCCTGCCATGGCGCGACAACACCAGCTCCTTGTTGTTGAACGACAGGGTGCCACCGGCCAGGCAGGTGTCCACCACATGCCGGTTGAACTCGGCCACTTCCGGCCAGCCCAGCTCCACCGGCGTGCCCAGCAGGTACGGATGACGACCGCCGGCGAACACCGAGTAGCTGTCGTTGTAGATCATGTAACCGGCGCGCCCCCATAGCATCACCATCGGCACGGGCGAGGCGAGCATCATCTGCACGGTGCAGGCCAGGCTGGTGGACCAGCGATCGATCGGGCCGAGGTCGGTGCCTGACCAGTCAAACGCGCGAATTCGCCGGGCCATTTCACCGGCCCAGCCTTCACAGCCGTGGGAGTTGGATAAAAATTGCATGATCGGGCTCTGGGCAATGACGAGGCTGTTGCAACTTTTGGAGCGCGGCGGCGGTAGATGGTTTCATCTTGTCGAACTTGAGCTGAATAAACCACTGGCCTCAGTGAAAATCCCGGCTGCGCACCACCATGCCATCGAGCAGCGGCGACAGGTCGGTCAGGCGCCCGGCGATCAAATGCCGCACCTCGCCCACCGCCTCCCAGCGCCCGTCCACCTTGAGCAGTCGCGAGCCGACCAGGGCCTTGCGCTGACGTTCGGCCAGGTCGCGCCAGACCACCACATTGAGGTTGCCGAACTCATCTTCCAGGGTGACAAAGGTCACACCACTGGCGGTGCCGGGACGCTGGCGCCCGGTGACCAGCCCGGCCACGCTCACATTGCGCCCATGCTCCACGCTCAGCAGTTCCTGGGAACTGCGGCAGCGGCGCTTGCGCAGTTCCGCGCGCAGCAGCGTCAAAGGGTGCGGCCCCAGGGTAGTGCCAAGCGTGGCGTAATCGGCGTGCAAGTCCTCGCCCACCGTGGGTTGAGGCAATGCCACATCGGCTTCATCGGGGCTCGGCAGCCCGGCAAACAGGCCCAGCTGGGTCTGCACACCGGCCACCTCCCAGCGGGCCTGATGCCGATTACCGGCCAGGCCGCGCAAGGCGCCGGCATCGGCCAGCAAGGCTTGGGCACGCGCATCCAGGCCGGCGCGGGCGTCGAGGTCGGCGATGTCGCTGAACGCCCGGCGCTGGCGCACGGCCTCCAGGCGCCGCCCATCGTCTTCGCGAAAGCCCGAGATCATGCGCAGCCCCAGGCGAATCGCCGGTTGCGCGCCGTCGATGGGTTCCAGGCTGCAATCCCAGTCGCTGGCCTGCACGTCCACCGGGCGGATCTGCAGGCGATGACGGCGCGCGTCCTGCAGGATCTGGTCCGGGCTGTAGAAACCCATTGGCCAGCTGTTGATCAGCGCGCAGGCGAAAGCCGCCGGCTCATGGCATTTGAGCCAGCAACTGGCGTAGGTCAGCAAGGCAAAACTGGCCGCGTGGGACTCGGGAAAACCATAGCTGCCAAAGCCTTTGATCTGCTCGAAAATCTGCGCGGCGAAGGCTTCGGTGTAGCCGTTCTTGAGCATGCCGTCGCGCAGCCGCTGCTGGTGCGGTTCCAGGCCGCCGTGGCGTTTCCAGGCGGCCATGGAGCGGCGCAACTGATCGGCCTCGCCGGGGCTGTAGTCGGCGGCGACCATGGCGATCTGCATCACTTGTTCCTGGAACAACGGGATGCCCAGGGTGCGCTCCAGCACCACTTTCAATTCAGGCGACGGATACGTGGTGGGTTCTTCCTTGTTCCTGCGCCGCAAATACGGATGCACCATGCCGCCCTGAATCGGCCCCGGCCGCACGATGGCGACTTCGATCACCAGGTCGTAGAAGGTTTGCGGCTTGAGCCTGGGCAACATCGACATCTGCGCCCGCGATTCGATCTGGAACACGCCGATGGTGTCGGCCTTGCTGATCATCGCGTAGGTGGCCGGGTCTTCCTTGGGAATAGTTGCCAGGCTCCAATTCTGGTGGCGATGGCGGCGCAGCAAATCGAAGCAGCGGCGGATCGCGCTGAGCATGCCCAGGGCGAGGATATCCACCTTGAGCAGGCCGACGGCGTCGAGGTCGTCCTTGTCCCACTGGATGATGGTGCGCTCGGCCATGGCGGCGTTCTCCACCGGCACCAGGGTGTCCAGCGGGTATTCGGAAATCACGAAGCCGCCGGGGTGCTGGGACAAATGCCGGGGAAAACCGATCAATTGCCCGGTCAGGGTCAGTACGCGGCGCAGCAGCGGGCTGTCCGGGTCGAAGCCGCTTTCGCGCAGGCGCTCCAATGGCGGCGCGTCGTCGCTCCAGCGCCCGCAGC